>CANDFU010000037.1 GCA_947384095.1 uncultured Roseburia sp.
TGGATGCAAAAGAGATGCCGGGAAAAGGAGAAAAAGATGTATACCAGAAAAGAAAACGGAGCTTATATCTGTTATCAGAATGAGGGCGGACCGAAGATCGGGACAATGAATGACGATGTGATCATCGCGGACGGGTATGTGTTTCGGAACCTGGCCGGGACGGATAAGCTTCTTCCCTATGAAGACTGGAGGCTGCCCGCGAAAGAACGGGCGCGTGATCTGGCGCGGAGGCTGCCGATCGAATCGATCGTCGGGCTGATGATGTACTCCCCTCACCAGATGGTGCCGGGGCAGGCGGCGGGGCCTTTTGTGTCAACCTACGACGGAAAGCCATTTGAGGAAAGTGGAAAGGAGCCCTTTTGTCTTACGGATCAGCAAAAAAAGTTTCTGGGAGAAGACCGGGTCCGCCACGTCCTGGTTTTGCGCATGGCGGACGTAGATACGGCTGTAAAGTGGAATAATGAAATGCAGAAGTTTGCAGAAAGCCAGCCGTTTGGTGTTCCGATCAATTTTTCGAGTGATCCCAGACATGGAGCGGATGCAGGGGCGGAGTTTAAGGGAAGCGGATGCCAGGTTTCCAGGTGGCCGGACGGGCTGGGGCTTGGCGCTGTTTTTTCGGAGGAGGTGTGCAGACGGTTCGGGGAGGTGGTCGCAAAAGAGTATCGGGCATTGGGAATCGCGACGGCGCTCTCTCCGCAGATTGATCTGGCGACGGAGCCCCGGTGGATGCGCGTGGAGGATACTTACAGCGTACATCCTGAGATGGCCGCTGCTTATGGAAAAGCGTATTGCGACGGGATACAGACGACAGAAGGCAGTGAGGATGGATGGGGGAGAGACAGCGTGTGCGCTATGGCAAAACACTGGCCTGGCGGCGGCCCCTGTGAAGGGGGAAGAGACGCTCACTATCCGTTTGGAAAGTATGCTGTTTATCCAGGCGGGAAGTCGGAAGACCACCTGATTCCGTTTGCGGAGGGGGTGTTTCGACTGGACGGCCCGACGGGGCAGACTGCTTCCGTTATGCCGTATTATACCGTCTCCTGGGGGATGGACACTAAAGACGGAAAAAATGTGGGTAATTCCTACAGTCATTACCTGATTTGCGATCTGCTTCGTGGGAAGTACGGATTTGAGGGTGTTGTCTGTACGGACTGGGGAATCACGCAGGACCCGGCGGAGACGATGGATTCTTTTGGCAGCAGATGCTATGGCGTGGAGGATTTGCCGGAGGCCGGCCGGCATCTTCTCGCGCTGGAGAACGGCGTCGACCAGTTCGGAGGCAATTCGGACAGCGGGCCGATTCTGGAGGCTTACCGGATTGGCTGTGAAAAGTATGGTGAGGAGCAGATGCGCAGCCGTATGGAAGAGTCGGCGGTGCGCCTGCTGCTAAATATGTTCCGCTGCGGCCTGTTTGAAAACCCGTACCTGGATCCGGAAGAGAGCAAAAGGATTGTGAACTGTGAGGCATACCGGAAAGAAGGGTATGCGGCGCAACTGAAGTCTGTGGTGATGCTGAAAAATAAAGCGGCATTGCCGATCCGGGGGAGGCAGAAGGTGTATATTCCGGGCCGGCATATTTCGGCGAGAAAAAGCTTTTTCCGCACGCCGATGCCGGCGGAAGAGATAAATCCGGTTTCGGAGTCCCGGACTGCCCCATATTTTGAGCGGGTTCCGGATCCGGCGGACGCAGATGCAGCGATTGTGTTTATCGAAAGTCCGCTCTCAGACGGGTATTCGGAAGCGGACGTGGAAGCCGGCGGAAACGGATATCTGCCGGTCACATTACAGTACCGGCCGTACTGTGCCGAATATGCCAGAAAAGAGAGCATTGCAGGCGGAGATTTCCGGGAAAGTTTTAGAAACAGAAGTTACTGCAAAAAGACGAACCGGGCGGCAAACGAGTCGGATCTGGATCTGGTACTGAAGACAAAAGAGAAGATGGGAGAGCGGCCTGTCATCGTCTGTATCAGGATGCACAATCCGGCTGTTCTGGCAGAGTTTGAGCCGTATGCGGATGCGATTCTGGTTGATTTTGGCGTCCAGCGGGAGGCGCTGTTTGATCTGATTACGGGAAAGGCACAGCCGGACGGGTTGCTTCCGGTACAGCTCCCCAGGGATATGAGGACGGTTGAGGAGCACGCGGAGGACGCAGCGTTTGATCTGACCCCGTACAGGGACAGTGAGGGAAATGTGTATGATTTTGGTTTCGGATTAAGCTGGGACGGTGTGATAAAGGACGGCCGGGCGGAAAAATACCGGAAAAGGGAATAAAAGGCATGGCGTGTAGGAAACTAATCGAGGTGGCGCTGCCGCTTTCGGTGATCAATGAGGGGTGTCTGCAGGAAAAAAACCCATTTTTAAAAGGGCATCCGAGAAGTATTCATCTCTGGTGGGCGCGCAGGCCCCTTGCAGCGGCCCGCGCGGTGCTTTTTGCACAGCTTGTGGACGATCCATCCTCTTTTCCCGCTCTGTTTCCTACGGAAAAAGAACAGGAGGCGGAGCGGAAAAGGCTTTATGACATATTAATAAAAATCGTGCGGTGGGAAAACAGGGACAATGAAGCGGTCATGCAGGAGGCGAGGGATGCGATAAGAAAGAGCTGGGAACGCTATTGTGAGTATGGGGAGAAAGGCGGGCATCCTGAGCTTTTCGACAAGAGACGGATGCCGGAGTTTCACGACCCGTTTGCGGGCGGCGGCGGTATTCCGCTGGAGGCACAGAGGCTGGGGCTGGTTTCGAATGCTTCCGACTTAAATCCGGTGGCGGTGCTGATTAATAAGGCCATGATAGAGCTGCCATATCGGTTTCTGGGAGTGGAGCCGGTAAATCCGGAGGCGCGAAACCTTCCTGAGAGAGTGTGGAGCGGTGCGTCGGGCCTCAGGGACGATGTGAGGTATTACGGAAAATGGATGCGGCTGGAAGCGAAAAAGAAAATCGGGGAGATGTATCCCCCGGTGGCTGACGAGTCGGGCGGGTATCATCCGGTGACTGCGTGGATCTGGGCGAGGACGATGAGATGTCCGAATCCGGCCTGCGATTGTGTGATGCCTCTGGCGAGCACGTTCGTTCTGTCGTCAAAAAAGGGGAGAGAGGTGTGGCTGGAACCGGTTGTCACCGGGCAGAAGGTGCGTTTTAAGATCCGGAAGGGGAAATATCCGAAAGAGAAGGAATCGAATAAGATGGGGCGGGGTGCAAGGTTCCGATGTCCGAAATGCGATCACCTGACAACTGACGAGTATGTCAGGCAGACGGCGGCAAAAGGGGGAATGGGCATGCAGCTGATGTGTGTCGTTGCCGACAGCAAGCGCGGACGGCTGTATCTGCCCGCCACAAAGGAGCAGATCGGGGCAGCGGAAGCCGTGTCTGCCCATGAGTGCCCGGAGGGGGAGCTGTCGTCCAACCTGCGGTGGTTCAGCCCTCCCGCGTTTGGCATGAAGAAATTCTGGCAGCTTTTTACGGACAGGCAGCGAAAGGCGCTCAATACCTTCTGCGACCTGGTGACGGAGGCCGGGGAAAGGGTGATTGCAGACGGCGGAAGCCAGGATTATGCGGAAGCGGTCGCGACATACTTAGCCTGCGGAATCAGCCAGCTTGCCCGGTATTCCTGCACGATCTGCGGGTGGAACAAAACAAATGAAAACGTCGCTCAGGCGTTTGGAAGGCAGGCGCTTCCGATGGTGTGGGATTTTGCCGAGGCAAATACGCTCGACGGACCGCTCAGTATTGCCTCGACGGTGGAGTGGGTGGCGCAGGCGATCGCGGATCCTGCAAACGAAGGAAGGGCAGTACAGGCGGATGCCCGGACACAGGATCTTTCGATCCATAAGATTATCTCGACGGACCCGCCCTATTATGATAATATCGGCTATGCGGATCTGTCCGATTTTTTTTATGTGTGGCTCAGGCGATGCTTAAAAAATGTTTATCCGGATCTGTTTGCCACCATGCTGGTTCCGAAGGCGGAAGAACTGGTGGCGACGCCGTATCGGCACGGCGGAAGGGCCGGGGCTGACCGGTTCTTTCTGGCCGGAATGAAAGAAGCGATGCTTAAGCTTGCCGGGCAGGCCCACCCGGCGTTCCCGGTTACGATTTATTATGCGTTTAAGCAGACCGATGCGGATGCAGGGGGGACGTCCGGCACGGGGTGGGAGACGTTTCTGGAAGCGGTTTTTCTGGCCGGATTTTCGCTGACGGGAACATGGCCGGTCCGGACGGAGCGGACAAAGGGGTTAAAGGGAGCGGTAAATGCACTGGCATCTTCGATTGTGCTGGTGTGCAGGAAACGGGGCAGCGATGCGCCCGTCTGTACCAGAAGAAATTTTTTAAATGAGCTAAGACGGGAGCTGAAGCCGGCTTTAAAACAATTGCAGAAAAGTAATATTGCGCCTGTGGATCTCGCTCAGTCCGCGATCGGGCCCGGAATGGCGGTTTTTTCAAAATATTCCGGCGTCCTGGAGGCGGATGGAAGCCGTATGAGCGTGCGCGCTGCGCTTCAGGTGATCAATCGGGAAATCGATGCGTTTTTTTATGAGCAGGTTGAGGATCTGGATCGTGATACCCGTTTCTGTGTCGAATTGTTTACGCAGGCAGCATTTGATAGTGTGGAGTTTGGGGATGCGGATATCCTGGCAAGGGCCAAAAACACATCCGTCTCATCACTGGCAGCCAAAGGACTGGTATTTGCCAGAAAAAGGGCGGTGCATCTGACCGATCGGGAAAGCCTTCCGGAACACGTTGACGGTACGGCGTCTGTCTGGCTGCTCTGCCAGCAGCTTACGCTGGCAATGGAAAGGGGCGGGATTGAGAGGTGTGCGGCAATGATCGCGCCGATGCCTGATGCTGCGCCCGGGCGTGCAAAAGATCTGGCGTATCGCCTCTACACCATTGCGGAACGCCATGGCTGGGCACAGGAGGCATACGCGTACAATGCATTTGTGGTATCATGGCCGCAGATTAAGTCGCGTGCCGTGATTCTCAGGGCGGGAATGGAGGCAGACAAGCCCGAACGATCTCAATTTAAGGGGGAGTCTGTTTGACTTGTACGATCGGTTAATGTTATGATAAATAAGAAAACAGCCAGTTCAGGAGATGAACCGGAGAAAGGAGGCAGGGCGTCATGATCCGATATTTTATGACAGATAATCAGATATTGCACGAAGCGAATCGGCTGGAGGGCGGCGTATGGGTGCAGATGACTGACCCGTCGGACAATGAATGCGAAGAGATTTCCCGGGAGCTTGCTGTCGATATCGACGACGTGAGGGCGGCGCTGGATGAGGAAGAGAGTTCACGTATTGAGCTGCAGGACGGATATACGCTGATTCTGGTGGATATCCCGACGCCGGAGATTCGCCATAAGAAGCAGATGTACACGACGATACCGCTCGGCATCATCCTGACGCAGGATGTCATTGTGACGATCTGTACCGAAGACACGCCGGTGCTGAAGAATTTTCTGGACAATCGTGTGAAAGAGTTCAGCACGAAGAAACGGCTGCGCTTCGTTTATCAGATTTTGTACCGGACTGCGGCGACCTATCAGATCAATCTGCGGATTATCGACAAAAAGCGGACGGAGATTGAAGAGCGGATTGGGGAGAATACGAAGGATGTAGATCTGATTGACCTGCACGATCTGGAATCGACGCTTGTTTATTTTGCCACTTCCCTAAGGGCGAACGGGGTCGTCCTGGACCGATTGACGCGGTATAAACGCCTGGAACAGTATCCGGAAGATAAAGAGCTTCTGGGCGATGTGATTGTAGAGAACCGGCAGGCGATCGAGATGACATCCATTTACCGCGATATTATCAACGGGACGCGGGAACTGATGTCAGCAGTTCTTGACAACCGGCTGAACAATGTAATGAAATATCTGACTTCCATTACGATTGTTATGGCGATACCGACTGTCATCTCTGGTATTTACGGGATGAATGTCGACGAGAGATGGATGCCGCTGTCAGATACGCCGTACGGGTTTCTGATTATCTGTGCCGTCACGCTTTTTATCTGTATTGTGACAATGTTGTTTTTGCGCAGAAAGAAGATGCTGTGACAAAGAGGGCCGGAGGGACGCCCGCAGGCGGATTGTCCGGGTGCAGAATTTTTGCTGCAAGGGCATAGGAGGGAAAGCATGGGCACGAAAATATACGGGACAATCGGGCCGGCCTGTTGTGATACGGAGACGCTGGCCCGTTTATTTGAAAATGGAATGACGGGAGTCCGGATCAATCTGTCCCATTCCGGACTGACGGAGGCGTCCGGCTGGATTGCCAATATTCGCGCGGCGTATGAGAAAGTAAAAACGACGGGGGACGGGCCGGAGATTCTGATGGACTTAAGAGGGCCGGAGCTGCGGATCGGGGCGCTCCGGTCTCCTGTTCAGATTGCCGGGGGCGACGCCTGCGTGCTTGTGGCGGAAGCAGCCGGTGATGAGACGGCGGGGGAACAGATTCCGGTTCCCGTCGATATTATTCCGTATCTTAAGCCCGGGCAGGAAATTCTGTTGGACGACGGCAGGATCCTTTTGCAGCCGGAGGATGGTATTCCGGACGAAAAGCTGCGGCGGCCGATCAGATGCCGCGTCATCCGGGGCGGAGTCCTTTCCGGGGGAAAGAGCATTGCGCTTCCCGGGGTGAATTTGCGTCTGCCGACATTGACGAAGAGTGATCTGGAAAATATCGGGAGGGCGGGGGCGTATGGGGTTACAGGCGTGATGCTTCCGTTTGTGCGGGATGAACGGGATCTTCTGTGTCTTAGAGAGGCGCTGCAAGACGTGAATGCGCAGGAGATCCGCATTTTTGCAAAGATTGAGAATCTGGAAGGAGTAGAAAAACTTGCCGCACTGCTGCCGTATTGTGACGAGATTGTGATTGCGAGAGGCGACCTGGGCAATGCGGTTCCGCTCTGGCGGCTTCCTGTGATACAGGCTCAGATTGCGCAAATCTGCCGGAGCGCGGCAAAGCCGTTTATGGTTGTGACGCAGATGCTGGCGACGATGGAGTCGTCCGCAGTGCCCACGCGTGCAGAGGTGTCGGATATTTTCCGGGCGGTACAGGAGGGAGCGGCTTCGGTGATGCTGACGGGCGAGACGGCCGCGGGAAAATATCCTGTCCAGGCGATGGAGTATATCGTGAAAACGGTGCGGGAAGCGGAGGCCTTTCTGGTACGGTAAAACAGGAACCGCTGAATGGTTCCTGTTTCATTGGACGGAGAATCCGGCAAAGCCGGATTCTTTTGCATTATAGGAAACTGCGTCCGATAAAGCAAAAGCCCTCCGGGGAGGATCGCACGGCGTCGGAGAAGGAGTATGTCGCAAAAGCGACCCGCCGCAGGCGGAGAATCCGGCAAAGCCGGATTCTTTTGCATTATCTCTAAGTTCTGTTTTATCGGATTGTTCCGCCTTCAAATCTTCCGCTTGCCCCGCAGGGCAGGATGAGCCCGCTCATTTTTACCGGCAGTCCGATTTCGTCCGCCGTGACGGTTCCACGGTGCCTTTTCAGTGCGGTCTTAAGCATATATGCAAGTACTGCGGGCTGGAGCCCTGTCGTGTAAGAGTTGACCAGAAAAAAGAGAGGTTTTTCGGTCAGGAGCTCCGCGCACAATCGGATCAGAGGAAAGATGCAGTCTTCGATTTTCCAGATTTCCCCTTTGGGGCCGCGGCCGTAAGACGGGGGATCCATAATCACGGCATCGTACCGGTTTCCCCGGCGGATTTCCCGTTCCGTAAATTTTACGCAGTCGTCGACAATCCAGCGGATGGGGGCTTCGCCAAGCCCGGAGCACACGGCGTTTTCTTTTGCCCAGGTTACCATGCCTTTTGAAGCGTCCACATGGGTGACGGCGGCTCCGGCGGCGGCCGCCGCAAGCGTGGCGCCTCCGGTGTAGGCAAAGAGGTTTAAAATTTTTACCGGCCGTCCGGCCTTTTTTATTTTGTCTGAAAACCAGTTCCAGTTTACAGCCTGTTCGGGAAAAAGACCGGTGTGTTTAAAGTGAAAAGGCTTTAGCTGGAAGGTGAGTGTCCCGTAGTGTATGCTCCACTGTCCGGGAAGATTGAAAAATTCCCATTCACCGCCGCCCTTGCTGCTCCGGTGATAGTGTGCGGCGGGTTTTTTCCAGCCGGAGGCAGTTTTTGGGGTGTCCCAGATTACCTGTGGGTCGGGGCGTATGAGTATATGGGTTCCCCAGCGCTCCAGCTTTTCGCCGCCGGAGCAGTCGATTACTTCATAATCTTTCCAATTATCGGCAAGCCACATGTTGTTCGTTCCTTTCTTTTTGTCTGGTATGGCGGCGTCATCTGCGTTTCCAGGTGGCGGGCATCAGAAGGATCATCATCGGAAACAGTTCCAGTCTTCCGGCAAGCATGTCAAACATCAGGACAAACTTTGAAAATGCCGAAAAAATAGAAAAATTCTGAGTGGGTCCGACGAGGTCGAGCCCGGGGCCGATATTGTTGAGCGCCGAGACGACGGCTGTAAAATTTGTTGTAAAGTTATATTCGTCAACACTGATCAGCAGGGTGGAGAGCAGCAGTACCAGGAAGTAGATGACGAGAAAAACGTTTGACGCGCGCATGACCTCGTGTTCGACGGAGCGGCCGTCCATGCGGATTTTCCGCACCTCCCGCGGATGGATGATCAGCAGAAGCTCTTTCCGGATCGTTTTAAACAGGATCAGGAGCCTGGATACCTTCATACCGCCGCCCGTACTTCCCGCGCAGGCGCCGACAAACATCAATACGACCAGAATACATTTGGACATTTCCGGCCACAGATCAAAGTCTGTCGTGGCGAATCCCGTGGTGGTGATGATGGAACCCACTTGGAAGAAAGCATGCCGCAGTGATTCGTGCAGCGTAGGATACATACTCCGGATATTTGCCGTGATAATGCCGGCGGATGCAAAAATAAGAATAAAATACCAGCGGATTTCTTCCATGCAGAAGGCTTCTTTTATTTTGCGGCTGAGTATGTAAAAATATGCGGTATAATTGACGCCGCTCAAAATCATAAAGATTGTCACGATGTTCTGCAGCGCAGGGGAATAACCGGCAAGACTGTCGTTTCTGATGCCGAATCCGCCGGTGCCTACCGTACCGAATGCAGTGGTCAGCGCGTCAAAAAGTGTCATTCCGAAAAGGCGTAACAGGATGACCTCGCTGACTGTCATGGCCAGATAAAGTCCGTACAGAATTTTTGCCGTATCTTTTGCGTGCGGAACCAGTTTGCTGACCGAAGGACCGGGACTTTCCGCTTTCATCAGATTCATGTTTGAGCCGCCGCCCATCAGCGGAAGGATGGCCATGATAAAGACAAAAACACCCATTCCGCCGATCCAGTGAGAAAAACTGCGCCAGAACAGGCTGGCGTGGGAGAGCGGCTCTACCTCAGTCAGTATGCTGGCTCCGGTGGTGGTAAATCCCGAAATCGTTTCAAACAGTGCGTCCACAT
>CANDFU010000038.1 GCA_947384095.1 uncultured Roseburia sp.
TACACTATAACCTACACTCTTTCCCTACACGACGCTCTTCCGATCTGGTGCGGGAGAGATACCGGTTTTTCAGCTTTGGCGATGCGATGTATATTGAGTGAGTACAAATCCGCAATCCCATGCAAAATTTGTATGGGATCGCTCCCGTTTGCCGGGCAGCCTGTACGGCTTCTGATTGAAATGGCACAGTCTATGAGGAAAGGTTTAAAGGAATCCCCGGGGAACAGCGTCCCCGGGGATTCTGGTATCTGGAAATGAATGAAAAATCGTATGGACTGCCTCTTTCGGATTACCGGATCCGGAACTGGCCGATCAGATGATTTAAAGTCCTTGCCTGACGCAGCAGCTCATTGGAGATTGCCGCGCTTTCTTCAGCCGCGTCGGAATTTGTCTCTATCACCCTGGAGACTTCCTTGATTCTGTTTTCAACTGAAACGATCATTTCCGATTGCTGGACGCTGGCAAGCGCGATCTCGTCCATCAGCACTTTGATGGACTGGATGCATTCGTTGATCACCTGCATTGCGGAAATAGCAAGACCTGTGGATTCTGTACCCGTTTTTACGTCGTGTATGGAACGGTCGATCAGGGTGCCTGTGTTCTGCGCGGCCTCGGCGGACCTGGTTGCAAGGGTTCTGACTTCGTCGGAGACGACGGAGAACCCTTTTCCGGCGGAACCGGCCCTGGCGGCCTCAACGGAGGCGTTCAGCGCGAGGACATTCGTCTGGAAAGCGATATCCTCAATGGTTTTTATGATTGTCCCGATCTGTGTTGAGGACTGGTCGATGTTTTTGGTAGCCGCAATCAACTGCTCCATTTTGGTATCGGCTTCGGCAGCATATCCGGCAGCCCTGTCGACCAGGTCACTGGCGCTGCCGCAGCGGGCGGTACTGTTCTGGATCTGGGCCGTGATGTCCGTGATATTGGACACAAGTCCGTTGATGGAAACTTTTTGCTGTGAGGTTCCCTGGGAGAGTGCCTGGGCGCCTGCCGATACCTGGTTTGCTCCGTTATTTACCTGGCTGGCGATCTGTGTGATCTCGCGCATCACGTTTGTCAGATGAGAACGGATGCTTTTCAGGCTTTCGGCGAGGATTTTGAAATCACCGATATAGTAAGATTCATTTTTTGAAACATCCACGGCAATATTGCCGGCTGCCATTTCACCCAGGATCCGGCCGATATCTTCGATTGTTTTGCGGAGACAGTCGCAGACATGATGTATGGTCTGCGCGATCATGCCGATTTCATCTTTTCTGCCGTAAAAGGATTCCAGCTCCCTGTCGGCGGAGAGTTCCAGATTGCCCAGACGGCGGATTGCGTGCTCCATAACCATGAGCTCCCTGCCTTCCCTGTACAAAATCAGCAGTGTGGCAAGCGTGATAATTGCGGCCACGATTGCGCACATAATGCCTACCGTGGCACGCACTGCCGCGACTTCCTCATATACTTCGGCTGCGTCATTGCGTACCATAAAGACCCAGTTGCGGTCCCTGAGATACTTGTAGACAACCAGCTGGTCGATGCCGTTTTCATCCTGGTAAGAGTATGTAAGAGCCTGTGTGTCGGCGTTTTCGCGGATCCGCTTCAGGATTTCCAGGTAGCCGCTGTCAGTTGTCTCTGTGTTGAGCAGAGCTTCGTCCTGGTGATACAGATACATGCCGGTTTCTACATTTAAAAACACATACTCGCTGTCGGGCAGACCTTCGATATTCAGGCCGAGCAGCACATCCATCAGCCGGCTGGCATAAACGCCGGCGCCCACATAGCCGATACACTCCTGACCGTCGAAAAGCGGGTAATACATTGAAAGGATCATGCTTCCGGTTCCCGGAGATTTCATGATGCCAAGGTTTGTCAGCCTGGGAGCGGCAAGAATGGTGCCGCGGAATTCATCCAGCGATTCCCCGGAACGGGTGGTGATTCCGATGGCATCCCGGGAGGTATGTGTCAGGACATGGGTAGCAGGCGTGCTGATGTATAATCCCTCAAAGATCCCTTTGACTGCGGCAAAATCCTCCGTGTATTGCTGGGCCGCACGCAGCAGGTCGGGATTATCGGGATCCGCAAGGAGATCACGGACTTCACTTCCCAGCGCAAAGGCGGTCATGTATTCTTCGGCGGAAGTCACGTAATCGTTTATGATGGCAGCCCTGGATTCCACGGCGTCAGTCATCTGGTTGGTGATACTGCTCTCTACCATAGAGGCAACGTGGCCGGAAACGGTAAACCAGAGCAGTACCATTCCGATAAAAGTGATGACTGTCGTAATAATGCTGATACGTGTAGCAAGTTTTCGGTTTGTCAGAAAGTCCATAAGATTTCCCCCTGCGGTAAAGAAAAATTTCAGATTTGATAACAAATGATGTTGGTGTAAACAGGATTTATGTTAGCATAATCGGCCCGGATTTTCAAGTCTGATGCATGGACAGGGGAGGATAAAAGAAAATCGAATATATGCGGCAAAGATATGGTATACTGTCCCAAAAGGGCGGGATCAGAAAAGCGGCAGGGAGGGATACCATGAACGACGGGCAGCACACTTATATTGCAATCGATCTGAAATCTTTTTATGCCTCGGTGGAATGCGTGGAGCGGGGCCTGGATCCGCTGACGACAAACCTGGTAGTGGCGGATTTAAGCAGGACGGAAAAGACGATCTGTCTTGCAGTGTCGCCTTCTTTAAAGGCCTACGGCATACCGGGGAGGCCGAGGCTGTTTGAGGTTCTGGAGCGCCTGGGGGAAGTGAATGCGGAGCGCAGGAGAAGGGCGCCGGGACAGACGTTTTCGGGCGCCTCGTATCTGGACGAGGAATTAAAACGCCGGCCGGAGCTTGAGGTGTCTTACCTTGCGGCGCCGCCGAGGATGGCGCTCTATATGGAATACAGCACGAGAATCTATCACATCTATCTGAATTATGTGGCGCCGGAGGATATCCATGTCTATTCCATTGACGAGGTTTTTATGGATGTGACGCATTATCTGAGGGCCCGCCATATGACGGCGAGAGAGATGGCCGCGGAGATGGCAAAGGATGTACAGCGGCAGACCGGTATCACCGCGGCGGCGGGGGTCGGGACGAATCTGTATCTGTGCAAGGTGGCAATGGATATCGTTGCGAAACGCGCGAAGCCGGACAAAAACGGTGTGCGCATCGCGACGTTAAACGAGATCAGTTACCGCAGGGTTTTATGGAATCACAGGCCGCTGACGGATTTCTGGAGGGTCGGCCGCGGCTATCAGAAAAAACTGGAGTCGGCGGGACTTTTTACGATGGGAGACATCGCCCGGTGTTCGCTGGGCGGTCCGCAGGATTATCACAATGAAGAACTGCTGTATCAGATGTTCGGAGTCAATGCAGAGCTGCTGATCGACCACGCCTGGGGATTCGAGCCGGTCACGATTGATCTGATCAAGGCATACCGGCCGTTAAGCAGCAGTGTGAGCTCCGGGCAGGTGCTGCACTGTCCCTATGATTTTGCCGGAGCCCGGGTAGTGGCCCGGGAGATGGCGGATGCGCTCTCGCTTGGCCTAGTGGAAAAGGAGGCAGTGACGGATCAGATGACGCTCACCGTCGGCTATGACGTCGAAAGCCTTCCGGACCCTGCGCGTGAGCGCGGTTATCGGGGGACGGTGACGGAGGAACGGTACGGGAGAAAGAGGCCCGGACATGCCCACGGGACGATAAATCTGGACCGGAAGACCTCCTCTGCCCGGCTGATCGTCGATGCGGTGACAAAACTGTTTGATGAGATCGTAAATCCCGGCCTGCTGGTGCGCAGGATTACCGTCGCGGCAAATCACGTCGTCGGGGAGCAGGCGGCGGGAGAGGCGGAACCGTTTGAACAGATGGAGCTGTTTACCGACTATGCGGCTCGAAAGAAGCAGCGGGAAGAAGAGACGGCAGAGTTTGCGAAAGAGCGCAGGCTCCAGGAGGCGGTGCTGGCGGTAAAGGAGAAATACGGAAAAAACGCCATTTTAAAAGGCATGAATCTGCGGGAGGGAGCGACGGGGCGGGAGCGCAATCAGCAGATCGGAGGGCACAGGGCATGATGGAACGTTTAAAGTACGACGATATTCTTTATCTGCCGCATCATGTGTCCGAACGGCATCCGAGGATGCCGCTTTCGGACCGTGCGGCGCAGTTTGCGCCGTTTGCCGCGCTCACCGGGTATGACGCGGCCATCCGTGAGACTGCGAGGCAGACGCAGGAGCGGGCGGAACTGAATGAGGATGAAAAAGAACTGCTTGACAGGCGGCTTCGCCTGCTGTTCGGGGAGATGCCAGCGCCTCCGGAGGCGGCGTTTACGTATTTCAGGCCGGATGAGAAAAAGAGCGGGGGCGCATATGTCACGGTCACGGGGCGGGTGAAAAAATATGAGCCGCAGACGCGCCGTATTTTTCTGGAGGACGGTACGGTTTTTCCGGCGGACGATCTCACCTGGATTGAGATCTGCCGCAGATAGGAATGCCGTCAGAACGCGGCGCGTCTGTGCGTCCCTGCACCGGATATCGGGAAACCTTTCCGCCGTCAGCAGTTTTTTGTATTTTGAAATACGCCATCATCTCCCTTGTCAGGCTGATCTCTTCCGCGTCGTCGGGGATGTCGCGATAGTTAATCCACTCGGCGGTGGAAAGTTCCTCCTCGTCGAGACGGATTTCGTCCGGGCCGTCCAGTTCACAGAAATACCCCAGCAGAAGATTTGCGTCAAATCCCCAGGGCTGGCTTTTGTAATAGCGGATATTTTTTACTTTGAGGCCGACTTCTTCCATGACTTCCCGCGCCACGGTTTCCTCCGCCGTCTCGCCGATCTCGGTAAAGCCGGCGATCAGGGCATAGCGCTTATATTCGCGGCCCGCGTATTTTGTCATCAGGATCCGGTCGCCGTCTGTCAGTCCCACGATGACGGCGGGGGCGATCTTCGGGAATACCACATTGCCGCAGGACGGGCAGGAGAGCATGCGCAGCGTCCGATCCGGGACCAGTGTTTTTCCGCATCTGCCGCAGTGCCGGTTGTCCCGGTACCAGACGTGCAGATGCCAGGCTGTCGCCGCGGCAAAAACCTGTGCTTTCGGAGGCCGGGGCCTTAAAAGGGACAGGCGTACATATTCATAATCTGATGCCGGTATTATCGCATTTTCGGAAAAGGAAGAAAAATCAGCCAGAAAGTAGGAGGTTTCCGCTCCGGGCTCACGTTTCTCCGGTTGTTCCGGCCCCATGGTAAAAAGAAATATGAGTTCCGGCAGTTTTTCTCCTTTCTTTTTACACCAGGTTTTTAAGGCGCCGAATGTGGGAAATGAGACGCGGCCGCCTTTTCGGACACAGACTTCGTTTCCGCGGAAAGAGAGAATGCGGCTGTCCGTACCGGGGGGTTCCGGCTGGTAGGCGTTACAGAGACGGTCCGGCTGAATATCCTGTATCATATTTTAAAATCTCCTTTTTTGATGAAAATTATATTTCCGCCAGTCTGGGCGTCTGATCCCATTATAAAAAATTGGGAAGAAATCTGCAAGGACAAAGAATCCGGCCCTGCCGGATTCTGCGCCTGCGTCGGGTCGCTTTTGCGGCGTATTTCTTCTCCGACGCAGTGCGATCCCGCCCGGAGGGCATTTTCTTTGATAGGAAAGGAAGCTGTTTGGGGACTTCACAGCGGCAGGCTTTTTCCTGTGAAAGGACAAAAAATCCGGCCCTTGCGCAGAAGAGCGGCTGTAGCCACTTTCCCCGAAAGAACGGACCGGAATGAGTCAGAGGAATGTTCGGATTGACAAACCCCGGGACAGGAAATAAAATTAGAAATGGATGTGCAACAGGAACTGGCGGAAGATAAGGATGAGGAGTGGAGGAGTTTATGAACAAAGGATTTTTGGCGCAGCAGTCAGAGCAGGCGAATCAGAAAAACAGGAAATTGTTTTCCGGACTGCTCATTGTATATGTTGCAATCATAGCTGTTGTCGGGTTTGCGGTAAGGGATTCCGTCGATTTCAGCGATTACACGACTGTTAAGGTGCTTGTCAGCGTGGCCGTCCTATCGGCGGTGATGCTGGTTTCCGTGATATTCGGGCTGATCCGTTCGGGCCGGGCGGCTGCGGACGGAAGCAGGAGTCTGGTTCTTCTCTTTCCGGAAGTGAAGAGGGCCGTGGCGGAGCGGATTGACCGGGAAATCGCGGAGGGAAAGATTCTGGTCGACGAATATGTCGATGCGTTTCCGGAGGGAAAGAAGCCGCACGGGGAGCGGGTGATTCTGATTCCGTCTTACCTTCTGCTCATAAACGGTATGGGAGCGGTCACGGCCGTCCCGCGGGAAAAGATTTACTGGGTCTGTGCCCAGGCCGGGCGTACGGGTTCTTCTTTTATCGTCCGTCTGATGATCTTTAATGAAAAGAAAACTCTTTACATGGAAGGTGCTGACGTCGGGCATCTGCAGGCGGTCGCGGACAAGCTGTATCAGTACATACCCAATGTGTTCCGGGACTATGATGTGGATAAGATCTCGTATGACATGGACAGGCTTTTTGATAAGAACCGGGAAGAGTTTATAAGAATCTGTGAGGAAGAAAAGAAGAGGAACGGACTGAGTGGAGGAAGGAATCATGTATGACATGCTAAGTAAAATCCCATTCGCGCGGCACGGCAGATCACGGGCCGTCAATGCGGAAAATCCGACTGGTGAAAAAGGACGGGGAGGGACGGCCCAGAGCGTGCTCGGGCCGTCCCGGAAAGGGAGTCCGTGCCTTAAAGACATCGCACCGGGGGAGACGGTCACACTGGCGGATGTCGCAGGCCCCGGGGTGATCACGCATATCTGGATGACGGTCGACGCGAAGACGTCCGACGCCGATTGTTTTGTGCTCCGCGACCTTGTCCTCAGGATGTACTGGGACGGAGAGGAGACGCCTTCGGTGGAGACGCCGCTGGGTGATTTTTTCTGTTGTGGTTTCGGGAAAGAATGTATTGTAAACGCAATGCCGATTGTGGTCGTCCCGTCAAGAGGCTTAAACTGCTATTTCCCGATGCCGTTTCTGCGCCGTGCAAAAATCACGCTGGAAAATGAGCATGCAAATCCCATTCCGGCATTTTTTTATCAGGTTGATTATTGTCTTTACGATGATCTGCCGGAGGAAACAGAGTATTTCCACGCGCGCTGGAGGCGGGAGCGCCTTACGACGCCGGGAAAGGATTATGTGATTGCGGACGACATAAAAGGAAGCGGAACGTATGTGGGGACATATCTGGCACTGACGACGCTGGAGCGCTACTGGTGGGGAGAGGGGGAAGTGAAGTTTTATATCGACGGCGATATGGAGTATCCGACGATCTGCGGGACCGGGATGGAAGACTATTTCGGCGGGTCCTGGAGCTTTGCGCGGCAGGAGGCAGGAAAGACGGTTGAGACGAATTACTCGACGCCGTTTCTGGGATATCCGTTTTATGCGAATCATGACGATACGGTCTATAATGCCTATCACAACGACGACTGCCCGCCGATGCGCGGATTTTACCGTTTTCATATTCCGGATCCGGTCTATTTTGAGGAAAATCTAAAGGTTACGGTGCAGCAGATCGGGGTGTGCCACAGAGGGCTTTTTGAGCGGCAGGACGATCTGTCGGGCGTCGCCTACTGGTATCAGCGGGAGCCGCACGCCGCATTTGGGAAAATGATGGAAAAAGAGCTGCGCTGGCCGAGATAATGACGAGGCGGTGGTTTTATGCCACCGCCTTTTTCATTTCATAGGAAAGACCATGTTGCTGTGAAGCGCGAAAGTATCTGGATTTCCCATGAAATAAAAAGCCGTCCGGGGAGGATCGCACTGCGTCGGAGAAGAAGAGCGTCGCAAAAGCGACCCGCCGCAGGCGGAGAATCCGGCGGGGCCGGATTTTTTTCAGACCGGATCTTTTGTCTGGAAAAAGTTCCTTCCTGCGGAGATTTTTATAGTTTTCGGACAATCTTTTCGATATCGTTCTGGTGTCCGATGACCATCAGATGCTCGTCCGGTTCGAAGACGTAGTCCGGGCCGGGCATCAGCTTCATTCCGTCTTCGTTTTTGACGCCGATGATATTGGTATTGTAGGTGACGCGCACATTGACGTCGAGAATCGAACGGCCGATCCATTCCGGCAGGGGCGCGATCTCATAGATGGAAAAACCTTTTCCGAGCTCCACATAATCAAAAACCTGGTTTGCAGAGAAGCGTACGGCGACTTTGTCCGCAATGTCCCTGTCGGGATAGATGACTTCGTCCGCGCCGTTGCGCAGCAGAAATTTTGCGTGGATATCCCGGTTCGCCTTGCTCACGACGTATCTGGCGCCGAGTTCTTTTAAAAGGCTGGTGATCTCAAGACTGCTCTGGAAATTTGTGCCGATGCAGACAAAGCAGAGATCAAAGTTTCCCACCCCGAGGCTTCGCAGGACTTTTTCATTGGTGCAGTCGCCGATTTTTGCGCTGACGACGCACGGAAGAAGCTCCTGCAGGGTGGATTCCTCTTTGTCCACGATCATGATTTCGTTGTCCAGTTTGGAGAGCTTGGTACACAGGTGCGTGCCAAACCTTCCGAGTCCGATAATTAAAATAGACTTCATGATAACCTCCATATCTAACCGATGTTGATTTCTTCTACGGGCTGCATGATGTGCACCGGTTTTTTGTGATCCGTGAAGGAGAGGGCGAAGGAGAGGCTCCCGAGCCGTCCGACATACATCAGAAAAGCGATGATACACTGAGAGAACGGGCTGAGCTGTCCGGTGAGGCCGGTTGTCATTCCGACGGTACAGACGGCGGACGTGACCTCAAAAAGCGTGTCCCCGATGGCAAAATTCTGTATGCTGCAGATGATTAAAGTAGCCGTCAGGCTGAAAAACAGATAGGTGCACAGCAGGGCCGAGGCCTTGTTGACGGTTGCGTCGTCGATCCTTCTGCCGAAGATATTGGTTCCCGTCGTGCGCAGAAGCGTGGATCTTAAATGGAGCAGCAGAACGAAAATCGTCGCCATTTTCACGCCGCCTGCGGTGGAACCGGAGCCGCCGCCGATAAACATCAGAATAATGGAAAAAAGCCGGCTGCCCTGGGAGAGTGAGCCGATATCCGTCGTGTTGAAGCCGGCCGTGCGCGGCGTCACTGCGCAGAACAGAGCGCTGCACAGCTTTCCTGTCGTACTCATGCCCGCAAACAGGCGGCTGCCTTCCACCAGATAGAAAAACAGGGCGCCGCCGAAGATAAGGACGGCGGAACAGCTTAAGACCATTTTCGTCTGGAGGGCGTATTTGCGGAAATGCCATTTGTGTTTTACGAGATCGTTCCAGACAAAAAAGCCGATTCCGCCGATCAGGATCAGGGAGCAGAGCGTCAGGGTGACGAGCGGGTCGTCATAGTAGGCGGTAAACG
>CANDFU010000039.1 GCA_947384095.1 uncultured Roseburia sp.
ATCCGGTTTACAGGGTCGACGGGCAACATGGATAAGATATTATTTACGTAAGCTGCGACAATCATCCTCCTTGACAAAAGCACATTTTTTGTAATTCTTTCTCTTTCTTATTTTGTATATCGTCAGAAAAGTGCGTTTGTTTTATATTATTTTTGCAAAAATTCCGGTTGAAATGCTTCCGTAAATAACATAAAATAGAAATAAGACAGAAAGACAGAAACATACATAATGATGAAAGAGGAGGTTATCTATGCAACATGCAAATCCGCTGCTGCACGGCGACGGCGGCAATAAATTTATCACCATCGGCGAGATTATGCTCCGCCTTACTCCGCCGAACTATGAAAAGATACGGATGACGACCAGTTTTGAGGCGAGCTATGGCGGAAGCGAGGCCAACATTGCGCTGGCGCTGGCAAATCTCGGCGTGGACAGCACATTTTTTACGGTGGTTCCCGATAACAGTCTTGGGAAAAGCGCGGTCCGCATGCTGCGCAGCAACGATGTGCACTGCACGCCGGTCATTTTGAGTACGCCCGCGCAGACGCCGTCCCACCGTCTTGGAAGCTATTATCTGGAGACGGGATACGGCATCCGCCCGAGCAAGGTCATTTACGACAGGAAAAACAGCGCAATCACAGAATTTGATTTTGACACAATCGATCTGGACGCGCTTTTTGACGGTTTTACATGGCTCCATCTGAGCGGTATCACACCGGCGCTTGGCCCGAACTGCAGGAAACTGATTATGGACTGCCTTAAGAGTGCGAAGGAAAAGGGGATAACGGTTAGTTTTGACGGGAACTTCCGCAGCAAACTCTGGACCTGGGAGGAGGCAAGAGACTTCTGTACGGAATGTCTGCCTTATGTCGACGTGCTGCTCGGCATCGAGCCGTATCATCTCTGGAGGGATGAGGAGAATCACGCAAAAGGGGATGTAAAAGACGGTATTCCGCTGCAGCCCAGTTATGAGCAGGAGGATGAGATTTTCCAGGCATTTGTGGAGCGGTATCCCAATCTCAGGTGTATCGCCCGCCATGTGCGCTATGCACACAGCGGCAGCGAAAACAGCCTGAAAGCATTTCTGTGGTATGAAAATCATACGTTTGAGAGTAAGCTTTTTACATTTAATATTTTAGACCGTGTCGGCGGCGGCGATGCCTTTGCCAGCGGGTTGATTTATGCGATGATGCACGGCTATAAGCCGATGGACATGGTCAACTTTGCAGTTGCGAGCAGTGTGATCAAACACACAATCCGCGGCGACGCCAATATCACGGATGATGTGGAGAGTATCCGCAATCTGATGAATATGAATTATGATATCAAGCGTTGATGTTTTGCGGTCAGAGACAAAAGGCGGACGGCAGGGCGGAAAAGCCCTGTCGTTTTCGATGGGCGGAGGGAAGGATGACTCTGCCCGGCTTAGGGTAAAAAGGAAGATAAGACGTGGATAGAAATGAAAAATGGCTGCAGTGGGCGGTGGAATTACAGGCCATCGCCCAGGCGGGAATATTTTATGGAAAAGACGTTTTTGATAAGGAACGTTATGAGAGGATCCGGGAGATCGCCGCAGAGATGATATCTTATAAATCTGAGATTTCCGTCGATAAAGTCCGGGAGCTGTTCTGTAATGAAACCGGTTATCAGACGCCAAAGATTGACAGCCGCGCGGCTATTTTCAGGGATGACAGGATTCTGCTTGTGAAAGAGAGGGACGGAACCTGGTCGCTGCCGGGCGGGTGGGTTGACGTCGGTCTGTCCGTCAGGGAAAATACGGTAAAAGAGGTCCGGGAAGAGGCAGGGCTGGATGTCACCGCCGATCTGGTGATTGCGGTACAGGACAGAGAGAGGCACAATCTGCCTGTCTATGCATACCGTGTATGTAAGATTTTTGTGCTGTGTACCGTGACAGGCGGCCGGTTTGTACCCAATACGGAAACGGTGGAGAGCAGATATTTTGACGTTCATGATCTGCCGGTTCTTGCGACGGAAAAGAACAATGAGGAACAGATAAAAATGTGCTTTGAAGCTTATCACGCAGACAGCTGGAAAACGCTGTTTGATTAACTGCCGGAGAGGTTAAGGGGAGTGTATGGCATGAAAAAGCGGGAAGAGGCGGTTGCACACTGTCTGACATATGAAAATGTATATGAGGACTATCCCTTTCACGATCCGAACTGGTGCGTCATCCGCCACAGGGAAAACGACAGGGTATTTGCCTGGATTTTTGAGCGGGACGGGCATGTGTGGGTCAATGTAAAATGTGTTCCGGAATGGCGGGACTTCTGGAGGGCTGCGTTCGCATCCGTGGTCCCGGCGTACCATCTGAACAAAAAACACTGGAATTCGATCATTCTGGACGGAACCATCCCACAGGAAGAGATTGGACGGATGATCGGGGAGAGCTATGATCTGACGAAAGGAAAGAAAACTTGAAGAAGAAGCTTTTGCGAATCGCTGTGGCGGCGTCTCTTTTTCTGGCTGCTTTTCTGATCTGGTATCGCATGGGCATCATGCTGTTGTGAATAAAGGGCTGTTATCTTCTTGAATAACAGAAAAATTCTTTGTATAATAGGAATGAACTGCTACCGTGCGGGCGATGTTGGAAAAACCGGAAGAATGAATGCGAAAAAGAGAGGAAAAAAGTATGAAAAAGATGATAGATCTGATCACGGCGGAGGTGACAGACGCGTTTACGGCCTGTGGTTATGACAGCGTATATGGCAGAGCGACTTTGTCCAACCGTCCGGATCTCTGTGAGTTTCAGTGCAATGGGGCGATGGCGGCCGCAAAACAATACAAAAAAGCGCCGTTTCTGATTGCAGATGAGGTGGCGGCGAAGCTGGCAGAAAATCCGATGTTTTCCATGGCGGAATCGGTAAAGCCGGGATTTCTCAATCTGAAAATAGAAGAATCCTTTCTTGCAGATTACGTTGCCGGAATGCAGGAAGACGACGGCCGCTTCGGCTGTGAAAAGACGGCGCATCCGAAAACCATATTGATTGATTACGGCGGGCCAAATGTTGCAAAACCGCTCCATGTCGGGCATCTTCGTTCAGCGATCATTGGCGAGAGCGTAAAGCGCATCGGCCGTTTTGCGGGCCATAATATGATCGGTGACGTTCACCTGGGCGACTGGGGGTTACAGATGGGGCTGATTATCACAGAGCTCAAAACGCGCAGGCCCGGTCTTGTTTATTTTGACGAGGCTTACGCGGGGGAATATCCGGAAGATGCGCCGTTTACGATCGCAGAGCTGGAAGAGATTTATCCGACGGCGAGCAAAAAATCGAAGGAGGACGAGGCGTATAAGGAGGCTGCGATGCAGGCGACCTTTGAACTGCAGCAGGGGAGAAGGGGCTATAAGGCGTTGCTGGCGCATATCCTGGATGTCTCCGTGAACGATCTGAAGCGCAACTATGAGAATCTGGCCGTGTCGTTTGAACTGTGGAAAGGGGAATCGGACGCACAGCCCTATATTCCGGATATGGTACAGAAGATGAAGGAAGATGGGTTTGCGTATCTCAGCGACGGAGCGCTGGTGGTCGATGTGAAGGAGGATACGGACACAAAAGAGATCCCGCCCTGTATGATCTTAAAATCGGACGGCGCGTCGCTCTACAACACGACCGATCTGGCCACGATTGTCTGGCGGATGCGGGATTACCATCCGGATGAGATCATCTATGTCGTGGACAAGCGCCAGGAACTGTATTTTACCCAGGTATTCCGCTGTGCGAGAAAGACGGGACTCGTCGGAGCGGATACCAGGCTTACGTTTCTTGGTTTTGGTACGATGAACGGCAGGGATGGCAAGCCGTTTAAGACCCGCGAAGGCGGCGTAATGCGCCTGGAGCATCTTGTGGACGGCATCAACGAAGAGATGCTGAAAAAAATAATGGAAAACCGCAAGACGAAAGAGAATCTGGATATCGGTGAGGAGGAGGCAGGAGAAACTGCGAGGGTGATCGCGCTTGCAGCGATCAAATATGGCGATCTCTCAAACCAGGCAGGCAAGGATTATATTTTTGATATCGAACGGTTTACCTCCTTTGAGGGAAATACAGGTCCTTATATCCTTTACACGATTGTCCGCATCAAATCGATCCTGGGCAAATATCACGGTCTGGGAAAGGATGAGAACGGCGCGGTGATCGGGGCGGCTCATTCAAAGAGTGAGAAAGATCTGATGCTGGTGCTTTCACAGTTTAACGCGGTGATGGAGACGGCCTGCGAAGAGACGGCGCCGCACAAGGTGTGCGCTTATATCTACGATCTCTCCAACGCGTTCAACACGTTTTACCATGAGACAAAAATTATGTCGGAGGAAAATGAATGCGTGCAGAAATCTTATATCCGCCTTCTCACGCTGACCAGGTCGGTGCTGGAAACCTGCATCGATCTTCTCGGCTTTTCAGCGCCGGAGCGCATGTAGGAAGGAGCGGCCGGTATGGACAATGAAAAAGTCTTCGCGATGAGTTTTGCCAGAATTTATCCGCTGCTTAAGGCGAAGGCGGAGAAGAAGGGGCGCACGGCAGAGGAAGTGGATGAAATTATCTGCTGGCTGACAGGTTATAATGTCCGGGATATCAGAAATGCCGTGGACAGCGCGGTTGCATACGGGGATTTTTTCCGGAATGCGCCCGCGTTAAATCCGGACCGGAAGCAGATAAAAGGGACGGTCTGCGGCGTGCGCGTAGAGACGATCGAGGAACCGCTGATGCAGGAGATCCGGTATCTCGATAAGCTTGTCGACGAGCTGGCGAAGGGAAAAGCGATGGATAAGATTCTGCGCGGGCAGAAGATGTGACCGGAAGGGCGTGCTGCAATTTGCAACAGATGCGAATTGCAGCACGCTCTTTTTGCTTTACAGGAAACTGCGTCCGATAAAGCAAAAGCCCTCCGGGCGGGACCGCACAGCGCCGGAGAAGAAGTATGCCGCAGGAGCGACCCGCTGTTTTCTTTTTCAATTGGAAAAAATAGCAGTAAACAGTCATAAATAAAAAGACAAGTCATAGAATGAGACATGAGAAAAAAAGGGGAGGGACAGATGGAAGAACAGTCGGGATTTTCACTGGAAATGCTATTTCCGCTGCGGCTTCGCGCCTCTCTTGCGGCGATACCGTGGAAGGACGGGCTGGAGGAAGTGCGTGTGCGTGTCGGACAGCCTCTGGAATTTTCCTACGGCGGGGGACGGCGGTATCTTGCGGGAGAGGGAGGGACATGCCGGATGGTGCGGGAGAAGGAACTGCAGGGAGAGCGCGTCTGGGCCGCAAATGGCGGAACGGGCCGGGAAGCGTCCGGCCTGTACCGGGCAGGGAGCAGGGATATCGCGGAAATGCTGAATTATATCAGTAATTATTCGCTTTACGCGTACCGCGAGGAGGTAAAGCAGGGATTTATCACGATACGGGGCGGGCACCGGATCGGAATCTGCGGAGGCGCGGTTGTGGAGGGAGGGAGACTTGTGGGAATGCATCATATTACGTTTTTAAATATCCGGGTTGCCCATGAGCGCGTCGGATGCGCAGGAAAACTGATGGATTTTATCAGAAAAGAGGGGAGTATTTATAATACGCTTCTGGTGTCTGCGCCCGGTGCAGGAAAAACGACTTATCTGCGGGACAGTATCCGTCTGCTCTCGAAGGGGGACGGGGAGACACCGGGCCTTTTCGTCTGCGTTGTGGACGAGCGCTCTGAGATTGCCGCCTGCCATATGGGAATACCGCAGAACGATCTGGGGCCGCGGACCGACGTGCTCGACGGATGCCCCAAGGCGGAGGGGATGCTTCTGATGATCCGGTCGATGTCGCCGCAGGTGCTTGCGGTGGATGAACTGGGGACGGAAAATGATTTTGCGGCGGCCGATGCGGCCGCCTGCTCGGGCAGCCGTATCCTTGGCACGGTCCATGCGGGAGATATGAAGGAACTTACCGAAAAGCCGTATCTGCGGCGCTGGATCAGAAAAAAAGTATTTGAGCGCTATGTGCTTATCCGCCGGGAAGCGTCGGGGGAACGGAGGTTTGAAGTCTATGATGATCGTCTGGAGAGGGTATGTTAAAGCTTCTGGGCAGCCTGATCGTCATTACGGCGAGCACAGGGTTTGCCCACTGTATCAGGAAGGATATGACAGAACATCTGAAACTTCTGTATGAAATCAGAAGACTTCTCGTGGCGCTTTCCTGCGAAGCCGCCTGTTCCATGCAGCCGATGGAGGTGCTTCTCGGGGGGCTTATCCGGCCCACGGATGTGCGGCTCGCCAGGGCATGCCGCGAAATTGCCGGCCGCCTGATGGAAAAGTGCGAGCGTACAGGGGAACAGATCTGGCGCGAGGTCTTTGCCTCCCATGTGAAGGAGCTGGGGCTTAGGGGCGAGGAAGCGGAGATCATTCAGAATGCAGGCTGCGGTTTTTTTGGAAAAAGTGTGGAAGAAAACAAAAAGCAGCTTTCGCTGACCCTGGAACATCTGGATTTTGTGATTGAGCGGACAAGAGAAGAGCAGGGAGAAAAACAGCGCGTCTATCAGACGGTAAGCGTAATGTGCGGGCTGATGCTGATTATTCTGCTGATCTGAGAACTGTGGAGCCGCAGACGGGCATATGCCCTGCCGAAAAGATTTGCCGGAAAGGATGTAAGAAAGCTATGAGCGTAAACTTGATTTTTAAAATTGCGGCAGTGGGGATTCTGGTGACCGTCATCAGCCAGGTGCTAAAGCACAGCGGAAGAGAAGAACATGCCTTTCTTACCAGTCTTGCCGGACTGATTATTGTGCTCTTCTGGATTGTGCCTTATATCTACGAGCTGTTCGAGACGATGAAATCATTGTTTGCGTTGTAACGGAACGCAGAGTGATATTCATGGGAGGTAAAAAATGGACATACTGCGAATTGCGGTTCTGGGGATCGCGGGGGTGCTGATTGCGCTTCCTCTCCGGACGGAAAAACAGGAATACAGCCTTTTTATCAGTATGACCGTGTGTGTCTGCATTTTTGTCTATCTTCTGACAAAGGTGGAAACGATACTCAGTTTTGCAAAACGGATGGAAAATCTGATTGCGGTGGACAGCCGGTATCTGATGCTGGTGATAAAAATGGTGGGCATTACATATGTTGCGGAGTTTGCCGTCAATATCTGCAAAGACGCCGGATACGCCGCAATCGGGAGCCAGATTGAGATTTTTGCAAAAATGTCGATTCTGGTGGTGAGCATACCGGTGCTGACCGCGTTTTTAGAGACGATCGGGAGTTTTTTATGAGGAGAGCGGTTTTTGGAATCGGATTATTTTTTCTGCTTGTATCGCTGCCGGTATCTGTACGGGCGGACATGGCGACGGCGCGCCTGTTTCTCTGTATGCGGGAAGAGAACGCCGGCTTGCCGGGTAAAAATGCGGACGACGGGAACCGTTATCTGAAGGGAATGCTGGGTGAAATGGATTTTTCTGAGCTGGATGAACTTCTCATGGAAGACCTGTCCGGAAATATCAGACAAAAGACTGTTTTTTCCGATGTGGTAAATGCATTATTGGAACAGGGGATACAAGGGTTTGACATATCGGTTGCGGCGCAATGGCTGTCTGACGCTGTTTTTTATGAGATCGGGACAAACCGTAGGCTTCTGGTCGAAATCCTGCTCCTGGCGGTGGGATTTTCGATTCTGAAAAACTTTGTCGGGGCTTTCCGTTCCTCCTACATTTCAGAACTGTGTTTTCTGATGGTGTATTGTGTGCTGGGCGTAATGCTCTTACAGTCGTTTTCCGTTTTCGGGACGGTGGTGACAGATACAATGGGACGGAGCGTGGATTTTATGAAGGCGCTGACGCCGACGCTGTCCGTCGCGATGGTGTTTTCGTCGGGGGCGGGCATGGGCGCCGGGTTTTACCAGACGGCGCTTCTCGTGATTTATCTGATTCAGTGGGTGTTCCTGAAACTGTTTGTGCCGCTGATACAGATTTATATTATTCTGGAGCTTTTCAATCATTTTTTTGAGGATGAAAAGTTTGGAAATCTCACAGAGCTTGTGAACGGACTGATCTGCTGGGGGATGAAAATGGCCTGGATTCTGGTTCTGGGGCTTACGGTAGTGCAGGGAATGATCGCTTCGGCAAAAGACCGTCTGGTCGGAGGGGGAATCACAAAAGCGGCGTCCATGATTCCGGGAATCGGGAATGTAGTCAACGGGGCAGGCCAGCTTCTGCTTAGTTCCGGCATTCTGATCAAGAACTGCGTGGGAGCAGCGGCGCTTATTTTTCTGGTGGCAATCGGACTGATTCCAATGATCAAAATAGCCTGCCTGGCTGTTTTATACAAACTGACGGCCGCGGTAACGGAACCGGTGGCTGACGGACGGATTGCAGGCTGCCTTAAAGGGATGGCGGAGGGCGGGGTACTGTATCTGAAGCTGATGGGATATTGTTTCGTGCTGTTTTTCCTTACGGTTGCGCTGACGGTCTCAATGTCGGGTTTTATGGTGTAGGGGTAGCCGGAAAAGAGGTGCGAGGCGCCCCGGCTCGGGAGGAAATCATGGAATATATCAGGAGTTTTCTGGCGCTGTTTGTTCTTCTGATGCTGTTGCTGTATCTGGTACCGGGGGAGGGCTTCCGGAAATATATTCAGTTTTTTTCGGAAATTCTTCTGGCCATCGGTTTTTTATATCCGGTATTATCTGTTCTTTATGACAGCGACGCCTTTCTTGAGAAGGTAGAGTATGAGGCGTTTGCAGAGGGACTGTCCGAGATTGCCAGGGACACGCGGAAAATTGAGTTTCTGCAGAACGATTATTATATTGCGGAGTATGAACGTGCCATAGCAATGGATGTAGAGCGGATCGCCGGACAATATGATTTTGATGTGACGGGGGTGGATGTGCATCTGACGGATGATTATACGCTGGATGAAATTTCGCTCGCAGTCACGGATCCGTCAGGGGATGAGGCCGCAGTCGGTAAGGTGAACGTTTCGGGAGGAATAAAGGGCGGCGGGGACGAAGCAGTCTTTGCAGGGCTGAAAAAAGAACTCTCACAGTATTATCAGATCGACGAAGCGCTGATTGAGATCAGTTACGGCAATATCCGATAGCAGGGGCGGAAGCGGGAATGGAGTGCGGGAAAAAAGGAGTGCGGGAATGAAAAAAATAAAAGAGTTTCTGGAAAACGGAGCATGGAAGCAGATGAAAAAAAGCGACTGGATCGTCCTGGCACTGACGGGCGTCCTCCTGCTTGTCATCGCTCTTCCGGCGGGAGAAAAGGAAATTGCAGAGAAGGGGGGCAGATCGGAAGAGCACACGTCTGAACTCCAGTCACCTCTC
>CANDFU010000040.1 GCA_947384095.1 uncultured Roseburia sp.
GTGGGTTCCCTGGCGCAGGTACTTGCCCCCGTAAAAGTTTCCGCCGGTTCCGTGGCGCAAGTTTCAGGCGGCGGGGAAGGAGCTTTTCCGGGACAGACAGGTGAACCCGGGGGGAAAATGCCGACGGGGCTGCTTCCTGTCACGGAGGTGGAAGCCGTCATGGACGGCGGCGCGACGGTGTATGGGTGCCAGGAAGAGATCCCGCGGTATGAGGAGGCGGCACGCCGCTCGGCCGTATATCAGTCAGAATGGGACCGGTACAAGAATTATTATGTTTACAATCAGATGACAGATGAGGAACGGGCGTTCTGGGATGTTCTGGACGCAATCTGCATGCAGTATCTTCTGACTGCGGTGGATGCGGAGCCTGACGGCAGCGGAGGATACCGCATAGCCGCGGCCGGAAGCGATACCTTGTCGCTTGACCGGATGAAAACGATTGCACTGATTTTTAAGTGCAGTAACCCGCAGTATTATTTTTTAAACAATTATATGTACTGGAGGGAGCAGGCCGGAGAGAAATGGGTGGCGCCCGGTGTCTACTCCGCGTTTCATATGGGAGCGGCGCGTCAGAGAGAGACGGCGAACGTTAAAAACCAGGTTGATTTATGGCAGAAGGAGATTGATCTGTGTGGTTCGGACGCGGAAAAAGTGAAAAAAATCCATGATCTGATTATCAGGAAGATGGATTACAACACTTCAGTCACAAACGAAGAAAAACAATACAGTCAGTCTGCTTACAGTGTATTCTGTAAAGACAGCACGGTCTGTGCCGGTTATACGCTGGCGTTTGAGATGATGTGCAACGGTTCCGGCGTCGACGCCATGATGGTTACGAGCCGGGATCACGCGTGGAATAAAGTCCGCGTCAATGATTCCTGGTACAATGTTGACTGCACGTGGGACGATCCGGTCAATCTGTCCACCGTTCTCTATACCTGGTTTGAGCGCAACGACGCCTATTACGACAGGGGGAGCCAGAGCAGCAGCCATCAGGAGGAGAGCATGTGGTACGCATATCTTCCGGACTGTACGCTTGACACAAATCCGCCTTCGGGCGGAGCGGCGCCGGGGGTGCTGCCGGAAATCACGGATACGACGGCGGCGCCCGTAATCCGTGTTGCGGACGGGAACGCCGTGCTTGTAAGCGACACGGCGGGAGCGCATATTTATTACACGCTCGACGGTACGGACCCGTCCCCGGCCTCAGTCAGGTGCAGAAAGTATACGAAGGCGTTTGACGCCGGGAATGCGGAAATCCGGGCAGTGGCGGTGTGCGATAAGAGATGGGACAGCCGTGTGGTATCAGACAGAAAGCATAAGATTGTATATGACGGAAACGGCGCGTCTGCCGGGAGCATGGAGGAGCAGGTTTTTGAGCCGGGGGATAAAGTGTTATTATATAAGAACGCTTTCAGAAGAAAAGGATATGTATTTTCCGGGTGGAATACTGCGGCGGATGGGACGGGAACGGCCTATGAGGATGAGGCTGAAACAGCGCCGGCGGCCGGGGATGCGGTATTGTATGCGCAGTGGGAGCCGGAGCGATATACGATCACATATCATCTGGACGGCGGAATAAACGGGGACAATCCGTCTCATTTCTATTATGACAGTGAGCGGATCACGTTACAGGATCCGTCCAGGGAAGGCTATACGTTCGCGGGATGGTATCTGGACAAAGGGTTCCGGGACAGAGTCGTGGCGTTTGCCAGGGGAACAATCGGCGACAGAGCAGTTTATGCGAAATGGACGGTGAACGAGGGCGGAGCCGGAGGGAACGGAACGGCTGGAGACGGAGGAAACAACACACCGGGGGGCGGCGGGACGGCCGGAAGCGGTGGGAACGACACACCGGGAGGCGGCGGGACGGCCGGAAGCGGTGAAAACGACACGCCGGGAGGCGGCGGGACGGCCGGAAGCGGTGGGAACGGTACGCCTGGAGACGAAGGCGGGAGCGGCGGAACGGATATGCCGGGAAGCCAGACAGGCGGCGGTCTGCAGTACCCGAAAGAGATCGGGAATGCGGTGGTAAAACTTTCAAAGACAACGTATTACTATGACGGAAAGGCCAAAAAACCTGCAGTCACGGTTATGCTCGACGAAAAACGCCTTGTGTCCGGCAGGGACTACACCGTTTCGTATCAGAATCATAAAAAGATCGGCACGGCGTCTGTCGTCGTCACCGGAACCGGAGCTTATAAGGGGACCGTGAAAATGAAATTTGCAATCCGTCCGAAAATGGGTTCGTCTTTTACCGTAAAGGGATATCGCTATCAGATTACCGGAAACACACAGGCAGCGTTTACGGGGATAAAAGATGCGAAGATTACGAGGGTTGTGATTCCGGCTTCGGTAAAGATCGGCGGCAGGACGTTTAAAGTCACTTCAATCGCAGACAAGGCATTACAGAAAAAAAGAAAAATAAAAAGTGTGTCTGTGGGAAACCATGTTAAGACGATCGGCGCAGCCGCTTTTTCCGGCTGTACCGGACTTACAAAGGTTACAGTCGGGACGGGGCTTACGAAAATCGGCCGCGAGGCTTTTAAAAACTGTTCAAAACTTAAAACAATCACGATAAAGTCGGAAAGGCTAAAGAGCGTCGGGAAAAATGCGCTGCGCGGCGTGAAGAATGACGCCAGGATAAAGGTGCCTGCGAAAAAAGTGAAAGCGTACCGGAAGCTGTTTAAGGGCAGAGGCCAGGGGGACGGGGTTCACTGTGAAAAATTTTGAATACTACGGATCGGGAGTCTGCAGCGGACTCCGGAAAGGCTGGGAGAATGAGTACAATCGCCATTGTGGACGATGATCCTTATATCGGGGACATGCTGGAACGTGTGCTGCGCGCGGAAGGGTATCTTGTGCTGCGCGCCTATTCCGGCACGGAGGCGCTTCTTCTCGTCGCACAGAACCGGCCGGACCTGATTCTGCTTGATCTGATGCTGCCAGGTCTTTCCGGCGAAGAGGTTCTGCCGCAGCTTGCGGGAATACCGGTAATCGTCCTGAGTGCAAAAGTAGAGACGGCAGATAAGGTAAACGCCCTGCTGACCGGGGCCTGGGATTATATGACAAAGCCCTTTGAGGTCAGAGAGCTTCTCGCACGGATTACCGCACAGCTCCGCAGACAGGAGGCAGTGTCGGTGAGAGGCCGGATCTCCTGTGGAGGGCTGCTGCTTGACACGGAACTTCATCAGGTGTGGTATGGTGACGAGGGCATCCGGCTGACAAAGACAGAGTTTGCTATTTTAAAGCTTCTGATGGAGAATGCAAAGCAGGTAATTCCCAGGTCTGTAATGCTGGAGAGAATCAGCGCGGATACGCCGGACTGCGTGGAGAGTTCTTTGAAGGTGCACATCAGCAATCTGCGGAAAAAGCTGCGCGCCGCCAGCGGAAAAGATTTTATCGAGGCCGTCTGGGGAATCGGTTTTAAACTGCATACGGATGACGGGTGAAGATACACAGGAGACAGCGGGAATACCCCGCTGTTTCTGCTTTATGGGATCAGGGGAAAACCACCGGAATCTTTATGATTTCTTAACCATTTTCTTAACCGGATTGTTAACTGTGCCAGTTTAAAATAGCAGAAAAGATCTGCAAAGGGAGGGAGAGAGATGGAATACGTATTACAGACGATGGGACTGTCAAAGGAGTACGGGCATTTTAAGGCGCTGAACGGCCTGACGATGCATGTGCCAAAGGGGGAAATCTATGGGTTTGTGGGAAGAAACGGAGCGGGAAAGACAACACTGATCAGGCTGATCTGCGGCCTGCAGCGGCCGACCGGAGGGGAGTATATCCTTTATGGAAAAAAGCGGGATGAAAAAGCAATCGTTGACGCACGGCGGCGGATCGGGGCTGTCGTTGAGACGCCGTCCGTCTTTATGGATATGACGGCGGAGGAGAATCTCAGGCAGCAGTACCTGATTCTTGGGATTCCGTCCTTCGACGGGATCAAAGAGCTGCTGGCGCTTGTGGGGCTGGCGGATACCGGGGCTAAGAAGGCAAAGAATTTCTCGCTCGGGATGCGCCAGCGCCTGGGGATTGCAGTTGCGCTTGCGGGAAATCCCGATTTCCTTATACTCGATGAACCGGTTAACGGGCTGGATCCGCAGGGGATTGTAGAGATACGGGAACTGATTTTGAAACTGAACAGGGAATACCAGATCACGGTTCTGGTTTCCAGCCATATTCTGGACGAACTTTCAAAACTGGCGACCTGGTACGGCTTTATCGACGGCGGGCAAATGGTAAAAGAGATCAGCGCGAAGGATCTGGAAGCGGCGTGCCGGAAATGTGTCCGCGTCCGTGTCACCGACACGGGTGTGCTCTCGACGGTCCTGGACGGAATGGGTCTTTCTTATACGGTCTGGACGGATCATGAGGCGGACGTCTACGGTGAGGTCGGGGTCACGGAGCTTACGATGCGGCTTGCGGAAAGGGACTGTGAAGTAAAATCCATGCAGGAGCGCGACGAGAGCCTGGAGAGTTATTATATACGGCTGACGGGAGGTGAGAGCCATGCGTAGGCTTTTCTGTGCAGGGATGGAACGCCTGGGGAAAAATAAGCTGTTTTATGCAGAAATTGCCTTTATTGCCATCTGGTCCGGTCTCGTCCTTTTTATGCAGAACAAAGAAAGGATGGCAGGGGCAATCTATGCGCCGGCAGAATTGCTTTTGTTTTCGGGCTTTACTTACATGGGGATTATGGCCGCCATATTCTGCAGTCTGTTTGTGGGGACGGAATACAGCGACGGGACGATCCGTAATAAAATCATTGTCGGGCACAGGCGGAGGGATATTTATCTGACAAACGCATTTCTTGTTTCATTTGCGGGTATTGTATGCACGCTCGTATCAATGCTTATTTCCGGCGTGGGCGGCGTTCTGCTGTTCGGAAAATACACGATGCCGTTTCCGGAACTACTGGTTCTGATACTGGATTATTTTCTGGCCGGTCTCGCATACGTTTCCCTGTTTCATCTGACGGCGATGCTATGTGATAATAGGTCATATGCGGCCGTTGTCAACACAGTTGGCGCATTTGTCTTTCTGTTTGTTGGAATTTATCTGTATCAGATGTTAAGCAGTCCGGAAGCCATACCGCAGATGAGTATCAGGGACGGGGAAGTTGTGACGGAAATGGTTGCAAATTCACATTATCTGCGGGGCATTAAGCGTGAGATATATCAGTTTTTCTTTGATCTTCTGCCGGGCGGGCAGATGCTGCAGATCGCACAGGGGGAGGTGCTGCATCCCCGCCGTATCGCGCTGTATTCCATTTGCGTGACGGCCGGAGCGAATGTGGCTGGTATGCTTATTTTCCGGAGGAAAGATATCCGGTGACGGATTTGTTTAACAAATGTAACGTTCTCTCCTCCATGTCCGGGACACAGGCAGAAAAATGTGGTAAACTATATGCAGATCGTAATTGCAGGAGGTAAAAATGACGAAAGGAATTGCGAATTGTTTCTGTGGTGTTCTGGACCTGCTGGAGACAGGAGAAGGTTTTGACAGCCATTTCAGTGTCGACGGAAATATCGTTACGATTATGCCTTTGACAGCAGAAGCGCGCCGTAAAGTATTGGAACTGTCTTACAATGACGGATCTAACGAGAGGGATCATTGGATCTATGGTTATGCGGAAGATAACTGCGCAGTGGCGATACTGCAGAAAACACATCTGAGCGTATTTGTTTCAACAGGGATATCATTGTCGGCGGCAAAGTTTTTTTCGCCTCTCATCGTCAAAGGGTCAGAATCATGCATCACAGATGTGAAAACTTTTGAGGTGATAGAATTTTACGGGGGGATTGTGGACAGGCTGCATACACCCGGGCTGGCGGTCGGGCGTGTCGATGATGATATGATAAAATATAAAGATGCGGCGGAATATACGTCAGAATATGAAATGACACTGGATGAGACCCGCTTACGGGTGGCATATACCATAAAGAAGCCCGTCGGCATGGAAACGGGAGAAGTTCCCGATTTAAGAAACAGTATACATTCTGTCTTAAGGCTTGCGTCCGACTCGCCGCAGCCGCTGGACGCCATACGGAAATATTATTCCTGCGCGATGAATCTGTTTCAGTTTTGTGCGGCCCGTCTGAATGTGCATGCAGAGATCCGATTATACAAAAGACAGTCCGACGCCCCGGTATTTGTCAGGCTGACGGATGGATTTCCGGATTATGCCGATGATGTCATAAACTTTACGCGCGTAATACGCCTGCGCTTTCTCGGCGGGAAATTGCCCGATCTGATTCGGCTGCTTGGCGATAAAAACAAAATGCCATATTTATTGTTTCTACCGTCGAAAAACGGAGATGCGGATAAGGTGCTGTATACGGATGTGAATGATTTGTGTGTTGCGTTTGAAAGGGAGTATGCCAGACACGAAAAAGAGGTATCAGAAGAAAAAAAGAAAGCGGCCAGGGAGCTTGCCGAGAAATTAGGAAAGGAGATAGACGGCGTCGAAAACTGTCCGGATGAGGTAAAAAGAAAGGCAAAAAATATATTAAATTCGCAGTTAAAAGCATTTTCTCCGTCATTGAAGGAAAAAATAGTATATTTTTATGAAAAATACGGCAGCAGTTTAAAATCTGTTACGGAAATCGGCAATCATGATAAACTGGGAATCGCGGAGTTTTATACCGATGATGATTTTAAAAAAATGATCGGAAAGTTTATCGATATCAGAAACAAGGCATCGCATGCCGGAATAGAATGGAATGGCGGAGAGAAGATTTTTGCCCATCTGAAGATGCTGATTTATTATAGTATTCTGGACCGGGCAGGGTTTCCCATTCAGGATATAACGATGATGTTAAGCTGGCTATACGGGTGGCAGTTCTAGCTGTCCGCGCCGTCTTCTGAGACTGGCTGCCGGACAGGCGGGGCTTTCGGTGCCGGACGGTACTGCCTTGCCGGCAAAAGAGCAGTCGATTTCAATTGTAAATTCCTGTTATCCGGGACTGTCCCCAATTTTGTGTAAACCTCCAGATTGATGTAAGATAGAATTACTCAGTCTGGAGGTTTTATGATGGCGGGAAAAAAGGAAAGACCGCAAAAATTATTTCTGAACAGTTCCTGGCGGTTTATCATTGGAACACTTGTTTTCATTGCGGCTGGACTTTTTTTTCATATAATAGTATAGTAGTGAAGCTGAACCTTGAAAAAAGAATAACGACAATGTTGTATTTTCAGATATGCGTCCCGGCGGCCTGTATAAAAAGCGCCAGCGCCTGCTTTTTGGGGCGGGGGTCCCGTGGCAGGCAGACGAGGAGAGAGGTTTATCGAAATGATCGGCGGATACCTCTCCGCATGGCTCCCGTGCGGGATATGCCGGCAAATATGCGGGTGACCGCAAAACAAAAACGGCATAAGGGAGAAATCGTGGAGGATACTGTGAAAAGGACTCCGGAAACTGAGGTTCAGAAGTGGTTTGGGAAGAGAGGATCATATATGTGTGGCATTATAGGATATACAGGAAATGAGAATGTGCGTGAGGTTCTGCTGGACGCGCTGGAGCTGCTGGAGTACCGGGGATATGACAGCGCGGGGATTGCGGTGGAGGAGAAGGAAAGACAGGAGACAGGCGTTTTAAAGTGTGCGGGGAGAGTGAGGGACCTGCGGCAGCTCTGTGCTGCGGATAAGGGGAGCGGAGGCTGCGGAATCGGCCACACGCGCTGGGCGACGCACGGCGGGGTGAACGATGCGAACGCCCATCCGCACAGGGTCGGAAGAGTGACGCTGGTGCACAACGGGATTATCGAGAATTACCGGGAGCTGATCCGGGATTATGAGCTGGAGGGCGCGCTGCACTCGGAGACGGACAGCGAGGTGGCGGCGGCGCTCCTCGACCGTTTTTATGACGGAGATCCCGTGGAGGCGCTCAGGCGGACGGTGAGTAAGCTTAAGGGAACGTTTGCTCTTGTCGTGATGTTTTCAGACCGCAGCGGCGTGATCTATTCCACGCGCAATGTCAGCCCGATTGTGGCGACAGTCTGTAAGCAGGGCGGGATGCTTGCGTCGGATCTTACGGCGCTCTGCCGGTTTACCAGCCGCTATTTTGTGGTGCCGGAATACCATGTGCTGGAGCTGCGCGAAGACGGCGTCAGGCTGACGGATCCTGACGGAAATATGGTGGATCCGGAGTATCTGACGGCTGACTGGGAGTTAAACAGCAGCGGGAAGAACGGTTATCCGTTTTATATGGAAAAAGAGATCATGGAGCAGCCGGAGGCGATCGTCCGGACGATCGAAAACCGTGTCAGGGGCGGGATGCCCGATTTTTCCATGGACGGGGTTCCGGATTCGCTGTTTACGGACTGTGAGCGCATCTGTATTATCGCCTGCGGAACGGCGATGCACGCGGGGCTTGTGGCGCAGGCGCTCGTGAAATCGATTCTGCATATGCATATCGAGGTCGAGATGGCGTCGGAGTTTATGTATTCGGATCCTGTCATCGACAGCGGAACGCTTGTCATTGCGGTTTCACAGTCCGGGGAGACGATTGACACGCTGGAGGCGGTGAAGTATGCGAAACGCCGCGGGGCCAGGTGTCTGTCCGTCATCAATGTAAAAGGTTCGTCGATCGCGCGGGAGAGCGACTATGTGATTTACACCAATGCGGGGCCGGAGATCGCAGTTGCGAGTACAAAGGCGTACACGACGCAGCTCGCCGTGTTTTATCTGATCGTGGCACGTATGGCGCACAGCAGAGGAATTTTCAGCGTGGAGGAGACGCAGTCCTTTATCAGGGAACTGCAGAGGACGCCGGAGGTGATGGAAAGGGTTTTAAAAAACCGAAGGGATATCCATGTCATGGCAAAGAAGGTGCTGGGGGCGAAAGATCTGTTTATGATCGGAAGAGGGCTTGACCATTCCATTCTCCTGGAGGGTTCGCTGAAATTAAAGGAAGTCTCTTATATTCATTCCGAGGCGTATGCGTCGGGGGAGTTAAAACACGGGCCGATTGCGCTGATTACGGCGGATACGCCGGTGGTGGCGGCCGTGACGCAGGATAAGCTGATGTCAAAAGAACTGTCGAATATCCGCGAGGTGGCGTCGCGCGGGGCGGACGTCGCCGTGTTTATCAAAGAGAGCCTCGCAAAAGGGCTGGAGGATGAGTTTGAATTGTTTGCGCTGCCGGACATGCGGGATGAGTTTATGGTGATGCCGGCTTCCGTGGCGTTACAGCTTCTGGCGTATTACGTATCTTCCGACAAAGGTTTTGACGTAGATAAGCCAAGAAACCTTGCAAAAGTAGTCACAGTAGAATAAAATAGAGAAGAAGATTTCT
>CANDFU010000041.1 GCA_947384095.1 uncultured Roseburia sp.
GATTCAGAGGTTCAAGGAAATCTACTCCGTATGCTGCACAGATGGCGGCAGAGACGGCTACGAAGGCAGCCCTGATACACGGGCTGAAGACGGTTGACGTTATGGTAAAGGGACCGGGTTCCGGAAGAGAAGCGGCTATCCGCGCGCTTTCGGCCTGCGGTCTTGAGGTTACGAGCATCAAGGATGTGACCCCGGTTCCTCACAATGGATGCCGCCCGCCAAAACGCAGAAGAGTTTAATTAGGAGGTAGAGACGAAATGGCAGTAAATAGAGTTCCGGTTCTGAAAAGATGCAGATCGCTTGGATTGGAGCCAAGTTATCTTGGCTATGATAAGAAGTCAAAAAGAGAGTTAAAGAGAGCGAACAGGAAAATCTCCGAATATGGTCTTCAGCTGCGCGAGAAGCAGAAGGCAAAATTTATCTATGGCGTATTGGAGAAGCCGTTCCACAATTATTACGAGAAAGCCGATCGGATGAAAGGAATGACTGGTACAAATCTGATGACCATGTTAGAGTCCAGACTGGACAATGTGGTTTTCCGCATGGGTTTTGCCAGAACAAGAAGAGAGGCAAGACAGATTGTCGATCATAAATTTATTCTTGTAAACGGCAGACAGGTAAAGATTCCCTCCTACCTGGTGAAAGCCGGCGACAAGATTGAGATCAAGGAGAAAAACAAAGGTCTTCAGAGAATGAAAGATATCCTTGAGGTGACCGGCGGCAGACTGGTTCCGGACTGGCTGGATGTTGACGCTGAGAAGCTGCAGGGAACTGTGAAAGAATTACCTTCCAGGGAGCAGATCGACGTACCTGTTGATGAGATGCTTATTGTCGAGTTATATTCTAAGTAGTTTTTTGTCTTGTGGCACCTGCCGTGTGACAGGCCGCATGGCTATCCTTCTATGAAAATCTTTGTTTTTTGTAGTGGATTTTTGTCTTGTGACGCCTGCCGTGTGACAGGCCGCATGGTTATCCATACTGTGCAGGGCATGTGTCTGCACAGTGATGAATGATCAGGCAGATTACCCGAGAAGGAGGGACTTTGTAGTGTTCGATTTTGAAAAACCAAAAATTGAAATCGCGGAAATTTCAGAAGACAAGAAGTACGGTAAGTTTGTTGTAGAACCATTGGAAAGAGGTTACGGTACGACACTCGGCAACTCCTTGAGAAGGATTATGCTCTCTTCACTGCCGGGCGCGGCTGTAAGCCAGGTTAAGATCGACGGTGTTTTACATGAATTCAGTTCGATTCCCGGAGTCAAGGAAGATGTGACTGAGATTATTATGAATATCAAAAATCTTGCCATCAGAAATAACAGCTCTACAAATGAACCTAAAGTTGCTTACATTGAATTCGAAGGTGAAGGCGTAGTCACAGCAGCAGATATCCAGGTTGATTCTGATATACAGATTTTAAATCCGGATCTGGTAATTGCCAACTTAAATGGGGGAGCAGACTGTAAGCTTTACATGGAGCTTACCATTACAAAGGGCAGAGGATATGTCAGTGCAGAGAAGAATAAGACGGAGGATGTGCCGATCGGTGTCATTGCAATCGATTCTATTTATACGCCGGTAGAGCGTGTGAATCTGGCGATTGAGAATACCCGTGTGGGACAGATTACGGATTACGACAAGCTGACGCTGGATGTATTTACAAACGGTACCTTGGAGCCGGACGAGGCGGTAAGCCTTGCCGCAAAGGTACTGAGCGAGCATTTGAGCCTTTTTATCGATCTGTCGGAGGCCGCACAGCAGGCGGACGTCATGATTGAGAAAGAAGATAATGCGAAAGAAAAAGTTCTTGAAATGAATATAGACGAACTGGAATTGTCCGTGCGTTCTTATAACTGTCTGAAACGTGCCGGTATCAATACCGTGGAGGAACTGACAAACCGGACGTCAGAAGACATGATGAAAGTCCGGAATCTGGGGCGCAAGTCCCTGGAGGAAGTGCTTGCGAAGTTAAAAGAACTGGGGCTTCAGTTAAATCAGAGTGAAGAGTAGGCAGAACCAGTAAGACCAAAGGGCGTGGATTATGTCTCGTGTACGGGAGTGTATGCGGCAGTCCGGAGGGAATGTACGTTTCCCCGACAGCCGGGACGGCTGTTTTTTGTATGACGGATGAGGGAATGCGTCCGGAACAGCAGACGGAAAGAGCGCAGATGAGATTCCGGTGCACAAATCATGAGTGGCTCACGGAAGGTGCCTGTGCGGTATCACAGGGGCCTTTCCGCAACAAGAAGATCGCATTCGGTGAGTAAGGCCAAAGAGCGTGGCCGGATGCTCCACAAAATGGAGGATAAGGAAAATGGCAAAGTATCGTAAATTAGGCAGAACTTCCAGCCAGAGAAAAGCATTGCTGAGAAGCCAGGTGACGGCGCTGATCTGGCACGGAAGGATTGTAACTACAGAGGCAAAGGCAAAAGAGGTCCGTAAGATTGCGGAAGGAATTATCGCGAAGGCAATCAAGGAAAAAGATAACTTTGAGGAAGTGACCATAAAGGCGAAAGTTCCGCGCAAGGACAAGGACGGCAAGAGAGTCAAAGAAGTCGTAGACGGTAAGAGAGTGACGGTTTTTGACGAGATTGACAAGACGATCAAGAAAGATCTTCCTTCCCGTCTGCATGCCCGCAGAGAGATTTTAAGAGTGCTCTATCCGGTAAAGGACGTTCCGAAGGAAGGCGCGGGAAGAAAGAGAAATACGAAGGAAGTGGATCTGGTTGCGAAATTGTTTGACGAGATCGCGCCGAAGTATGTGGGCCGCAATGGCGGTTACACCAGAATCGTGAAGATCGGACAGCGCAAAGGTGACGGCGCGCTGGAAGTACTGCTTGAGCTGGTATAAAGGATGTATTGCAGGATTAAAGAGGACAGTCGTGAAAACGGCTGTCCTTTTTGGGTGCTATGAAAGTTCCCGGTTTACCATCTGCGGAGCAATCGGCTTTCCTGTTTCGGTAGTGCGCCGTGTCAAAAGGCACGCTACCGCCCGATTGCGGGCAGGTATCACGCTACCGCCCGATTGCGGGCAGGTATCACGCTACCGCTCGATTGTGAGCGGTAGCGTGAAGATAAATTCGGTTCCCACGCCTTCCGTGCTGATGACGGTAATGTTTTCTCCATGTGCCTGTATGATTTCTTTTACGATGGAGAGGCCAAGTCCGGTCCCTTTTTTATCTTTTCCGCGGGAAAGATCGGTTTTGTAGAAGCGTTCCCAGATCTTTTTGATACTATCTTTCGGGATGCCGATTCCGGTATCTTTGACCGAGACGAAGATCTTTTCATTTTTTTCGGTCGTTTCGATTGTGATGGAGGAATCGGAATGGCTGAATTTCAGTGCATTGTCGATCAGGTTGTAAAGGACCTGCTGGATTTTGCTGATATCGGCGGAGACGTAGAGACGTTCTCCGGTCAGAATCAGGTTACAGGAAATTCGCTTGTCTTTGCAGGCGCCTTCAAAGGTCTGAACCGTTTTGCGAATGGTATAGTTGATGTCAAAGTCTGTGATGTCGAGCATCATGCCGTGCGACCCGTAACGGTTCAGCTCCAGAAGGCTTGTAGTCAGTTTATTGAGACGTTCTGTCTCAAAGAGAATGATATTTAAATATTTTTCCTGCATCTCCACGGGGATGGTCCCGTCGAGCATTGCCTCGACATAGCCCTTGATCGAGGTAAGCGGCGAGCGGAAGTCATGGGAGACGTTGGAGACGAATTTCTTCTGGTCATCTTCCAGTGTGTTGAGCTCATTTGCCATATAGTTAAAGGAGGCGGCCAGATAGCCGATCTCATCGTTGGCGTGGTAATCGATTTTGGCCTGGAAGTTTCCGGCGGCATATTCGGCTGCGCCTTTTGCGATTTTCCGGATGGGAAAATAGACGACCCAGGTGAAGAGGGCAAGGACGGCGATGGCTGCGGCGAACAACAGGGCCAGTGTCTGGTAGGCGATTGCCGTCAGGCTGTTGGCCAGCGAAATGACGCTGCTCATCGGTTTGTGAATCACACAATAACCGCGTACTTTATAATTTACCGTGATCGGAGAAAAAACGCTTAAGGTATCCGCTGTGAAATGATCATAAAAGCGGCCGGTCTGGTAATAACGGCTGCCAAAATCGGTGACATCAAAGCCGGCAATGGTTTCTTCGCTTTCCGTGAGTTCCGGCTGGGCCGTGTTGAGAATAATGGCCCCTCTGGTGTCTACGATCCAGATTTCCCCGGAAAGATAGGCGCTCAGCGCGGTCAGCTGTGCCCGGATTTCCTCCAGGGACATGGCATTGGAAAAGTAATTTTCTGCATAGTCAGAAGAGATCAGCACGGACTCACGGTAGAGATTGGAAGCCTCTCTTTTTTCCAGAAAGTGAAAAGTCAGATGATACGTAAACGTTGCGATAATGATAAAACCGATGATGCCGTATAGGAGATAACCGGCGGCCAGTTTAGGATACAGTGTGCGTTTCATAGGTCGCGGACCTCAAATTTGTAACCGACGCTCCAGACGGTTGCAAGGCTCCAGTTGGCATGGTCTTTGATTTTTTCCCGCAGTCGCTTGACGTGAACATCCACGGTGCGGGTGTCTCCAATGTATTCATAGCCCCAGATGTGATCCAGAAGCTGTTCCCGGGTAAATACCTGGTTCGGCGAGGAAGCAAGGAAATATAAAAGCTCCAGTTCTTTGGGCGGCATATCCACGGCACGGCCACGATAGATCACGGAGTAATTGGAGAGATTTACTACGAGATCCGGATATTTGACACATTTGAGTTCCGGCGCGCTTTCTTCTGCCCGGGGCGGCTGATAGCGGCGCAGGACTGCTTTTACACGTGCGACGAGTTCTTTGGAGTCAAACGGCTTTATGATATAGTCGTCTGCGCCCAGTTCCAGGCCGAGTACTTTGTCAAAGATTTCCCCTTTGGCGGAGAGCATGATAATCGGCACATTTGCTTTGGAGCGGACTTCCCGGCAGACCTGGTAACCGTCGATTCCCGGGAGCATCAGATCGAGAAGAATCAGATTCGGGCTGTATTGTTCGAAGGCCAGAAGCGCTTCTTCGCCATCGTTTACGATCCGTGTGTCAAAACACTCCTTTGTGAGATAGAGGGAGATCAGTTCCGCGATATTGTTGTCGTCGTCCACGATCAATATTTTTTGTTTTGCTGCCATGTGTTAATCACCTCAAAATTCTTGTGTGTTAAATGGTTTTAATCTTTAAATTCTGCGATTGTCACGCCGGAGTCTCCTTCTCCGAATTCTCCGAGATGAAAGGATTTTACATATTTTAAGCGCTTTAGATGAGACTGGACTGCGTTGCGCAAAGCGCCGGTTCCCTTTCCATGTACAATCCGCACGGAAGGAAGGTGTGCGAGGTAGGCGTCATCCAGGTACTTGTCAAGGAGCGGGATGGCTTCGTCCGTCGTTTTCCCGATCAGATTGATTTCGGCAGAAATTGAAGCTGATTTGTTCATCCGGATTTTTCCGGCTCCGGTTTTTCCTGTTTTTCTGCCGGTGGAGGAGGGATCTTCATCCAGCAGAATCAGGTCTTTGATATTGACGAGGGAGCGCAGGATACCCATCTGAACGTAGAGATCGCCTTTGGCGTTGGGCAGGGTGTGTACCGTTCCCTTTAAATTCATGCTTAAAACCTTTACGCTGTCGCCGATTCTGAGATTCTTTGGGATCTTGTGTGCTGTCGCCGTATTTTTCTGGGAATCGGTCATTTTCTGCTGTGTGCTGTTCATTTTTCCGCGCAGACGGGCGCGTTCTTTTTCCATCTCACTGACAGAGGCATTACCTGTCTGGTATTTGTTGAAGTTGCGGATGGTTTCGTCAGCCAGATCTTTGGCTTCTTTCATAATAAGGTATGCCTGTTCGTTGGCTTCCCGTATGATTTTGTCGCGGCTGGTATCGAGACGTTCCTGTTTTTCTTCGAGTTTTTTCTTCAGGGCCTGCACTTCTTCTTTGTACTGTGTGATCTCAAGCTGCTCCTGCTCGATGGTGACACGGCTTTTTTCAAGATCCGCCAGCAGATCCTCAAAGTTTTCCTCGCTTTCGCCAATGCGGCCTCTGGCATCTTCGATCAGGTCTGTGGGAAGCCCCAGTTTTTCGGAAATCGCAAATGCATTACTTTTTCCGGGGATTCCGATCAGCAGCCGGTAGGTCGGGCTTAAAGTCTCGACATTAAATTCACAGCAGGCATTTTCCACATCTGCGGTGGAAAGCGCAAATACCTTTAATTCGCTGTAGTGTGTGGTCGCCATAACCTTTGCGCCGTAGAGGTGCAGTTTTGAGAGGATGGAGATGGCCAGTGCAGCGCCTTCCGTGGGATCGGTTCCGGCGCAGAGTTCGTCGAAAAGCACAAGGGACCGGCTGTCGGCTTTCTTTAATATCTGTATGATATTTGTCATATGGGATGAGAAAGTACTTAAGGACTGCTCGATGCTTTGCTCGTCCCCGATGTCCGCGAAAACCTCATCAAATATACCAAGTTTTGAGCGTTCCGAGGCGGGAATGTGGAGACCGGACTGTCCCATCAGCGTCAGGAGGCCGACTGTTTTCAGGGATACGGTTTTACCTCCGGTATTTGGGCCGGTGACAATCAGAAGGGAAAAATCTTCCCCAAGCCGGACGTCGATCGGCACAACTTTTTTCTTGTCCAGCAGAGGGTGACGCCCCTTGCGGATGTCAATATGGCCGTTTTCGTTAAACTCAGGTGCGACACCATTGTATGAAGCGGCGAAGGCAGCGCGGGCAAAAATAAAGTCGAGTTCTGTCAGTACATGATAGTTGACGTTGAGCTCCCCGGCGTATGCGCCGGCCTGATTGCTGAGCGTTGCGAGAATGACTTCGATTTCCTCCTGTTCGCGCAGAAGGAGTTCTTTGTATTCGTTGTTGAGATTGACGACGGCCATCGGTTCGATAAAGAATGTGGAACCGCTCTGTGACTGATCGTGGATCATGCCGGGAATCTGGGATTTTGCTTCTGCCTTTACGGGAAGGCAGTAGCGGCCGTCACGCATTGTGATCACACCGTCCTGCAGGTATCCGCGGGTGGTCGTGTTGTTGATCATAGCGTTCATCTGTGAGCGGATTTTATCGTTCATGCCGTGCAGTCTGCGGCGGATTGAGCGCAATGTGCTGCTGGCGTCATCCGCGATTTCGTCTTCCGAGAGAATGCAGCGGCGGATTTCATCGTACAGCGGCGTCAGGGGCGCGAGCTGCGAGAAAGAGGCCGTCAGAGAGTCCTGTGTTTCGTCGGGTGTTTCGAGGTCTGCTCTGTCTGCATGGGCCGTACATTGTCTTGCAAATGATCTGGCGCGCCTGGCGGCCTCCAGCAGAGAGCAGATGCGCAGCAGTTCGGCAGTGCCCAGCGTTCCGCCGATTTCCAGGCGTCTGACGGAATCGGTGATATTCTGCACGCCGGAAAAGGAGAGATTACCGGCGCGCAGAATCCGGCCAAGGGCGTCGCCTGTCTCGCGCTGGAGCTGTTCGACGGCTGTTTTTTCTGTGAGCGGGCGCAGATCAAAGCAGCGCGCTTTTGCCGCGTCGCTGGACGCATATTCTGCCAATTGCCTGCGTATTTTATGATATTCAAGTGTGTTTAATACTTTTTCGTTCATTTTAATCCTCATTTCTGTGCAAAAGTGGCCCTGTGACCGTTCGAAGTCCGGCTTTGCTGCATACAGGTACGGATGGCCATGTAAAAAGCTGTGCTTCCGGTAATATTTTGTGTGGGACAGCGCAGATTTTCTTTATTATAGCGTATTCATGGCTGGAAGGAAAGATTGAAATTTTTTACGGCAGCAAAAGATTTCAATAATCCTATTGCAAGCGTAACTTTTTCATTTTATAATAACAGATAGTACGGTTTTCAGAAAATTGCATACAGGAAGCGGTATGCAATCGGCTCTTGCAGCGGTGTGGCGGCCTGCCATGCGATTTATGCTGTGTACGGAAAAGAGGAAGATCATGCAGGAAAAGGATAAATTTTCTTTTATCAATGAAAAAATAAAGGAAAAACCGATTAATAAGAGGAAACTTCTGATTCAGGCGGGGTTTGTCGTCGCTATGGCGATCGTTTTCGGGGTTGTTGCCAGCTTTGTTTTTACCTGTTTTCGTCCACTTTTTGAAGATATGATGTATCCGGCCGATGATTCTGTGGTTTCGATTCCCAAGGATGATCCCGAGGCGGACGGGACCGATGTGACGGAGACGGAGCATGAGACAGAGGAGGAGACAGAAAAAGTGCCGGAGGTGCCGGAGACAGAAAATACGGTTCCGCCGGAGGCGCCGGAGCTGGGAGTGGCCGATTTCCAGGAGCTGCAGAACAAGCTTTATGCGGTTGGCAGGGAAGCGAACCGGTTTATCGTGACTGTGACTGGCGTAAAGAGTGATATGGACTGGTTTAATAATCCTTATGAGAGCAGGGGGCAGGCCTCCGGTATTATTATCGCGGACAACGGGCGCGAGCTTCTGATACTGACTGAGCGTAAAGTAATTCTGGATGTGCAGGAGATTTATGTGACCTTTATCAATGAGGTTTCGGTGGCGGCGTCCATGAAAAAGTATGATGGGAATACGGGGATTGCAGTTTTGAGTGTTTCCAGGGCGGAAATTGACGAGGAAACCATGAACCGGATTTCGGTTGCCGTCCTGGGCAATTCACTGATCACAACGCAGGGAATGATCGCAATTGCGGTCGGAAGTCCGCTGGGCGCGAATTATTCAATCCTGACGGGAAATATTACTTCGACAACGAACAGCATATCGACGGTGGACAATAATTATACGGTGTTTACGACTGATATTGTGGGGAGCCGCAGCGGCAGCGGAGCGATTATCAATGTAAACGGTGAGGTTATGGGGCTGGTCATGCAGGATTACAGCAGCAGGGGGGATGAGAATACCCTGACAGCGCTCTCGATCTCCGAGCTGAAGTCACTGATTGAGATGCTCTCGAATAATCAGGATATTCCCTATATCGGCCTGGAATTATCGACTGTCACGAATGATATTGCGAAAGCGTATGATATTCCGAAAGGAGCGTATGTCAAGGAAGTCCGGATGGATTCCCCCGCAATGGCGGCGGGACTGCAGAGCGGCGATGTCATCACCGCCATGGACGGCGATTCGATTTTTACCGTGGACAGTTATGAAGCCAGGCTGCTTGCCATGCTGCCAGG
>CANDFU010000042.1 GCA_947384095.1 uncultured Roseburia sp.
CATATGAATTATCAGCGTGGCCAGTAAAAGTAAAAGAGGTTTTTATGGCAAAGAATACATCTTATGACGAAAACAGTATATCGGTGCTCGAGGGGCTGGAGGCGGTCCGCAAGCGTCCCGGAATGTATATCGGGAGTGTTTCGCGCAAGGGCCTTAATCATCTGATCTATGAAATCGTGGACAATGCCGTGGACGAGCATCTTGCCGGGGCCTGTGATACGATTGCAGTGACGCTGGAGGCGGACGGTTCCTGCACGGTGGAGGACAACGGGAGGGGAGTACCGGTGGGAATGCATGCCAAAGGCGTTCCGGCGGCCCGCATCGTCTATACGACGCTGCATGCCGGGGGAAAATTTGATGATTCTGCCTATAAGACCAGCGGCGGACTGCATGGCGTTGGCTCGTCCGTCGTGAACGCGCTCTCGGTTTACCTTGACGTGGAGATCAGCCGGGACGGCTATGTGCACCACGACCGCTATGAGCGGGGCGTTCCGGTGGTCGCTCTTTCGGACGGCCTGCTTCCGAAGATTGCAAAGACAAAAAAGACAGGGACAAAGGTGAATTTTCTGCCGGATCCGGAGATTTTTGAGAAAACGCGGTTTAAGGAAGATGATGTCAAGAGCCGCATGCACGAGACGGCATACTTAAATCCGGAACTTACGATTATCTATGAGGATAAGCGGGGGGACATTCCGGAGCGGATCGTCTATCACGAAGAAGAAGGAATCCGCGGTTTCGTAAAAGACATCAACAAGAGCAGCGAGACGCTGCACGACGTGGTGTATTTTAAGGGGGAAAACGAGGGGATTACCGTCGAGGCGGCGTTTCAGTACACAAATGAGTTTCATGAGAATATCCTTGGTTTCTGCAACAATATTTTTAACGCGGAGGGCGGCACGCACATCACCGGGTTTAAGACGGTGTTTACCACGGTCATCAATTCCTACGCGAGGGAGCTTGGCATATTAAAAGAAAAAGACGCCAATTTCACCGGGGCGGACGTCAGAAACGGCATGACGGCGGTGATCTCGGTCAAGCATCCGGATCCAAGATTTGAGGGACAGACGAAGACGAAGCTGGATAACCAGGACGCGTCGAGGGCGGCGGCGAAAGTGACCGGAGATGAGATACAGCTTTTTTTTGACAAGAATCTGGAAACGTTAAAAACCGTGATTTCCTGTGCGGAAAAGGCTGCGAAGATCCGTAAGACGGAGGAAAAGGCGAAGACGAATCTTTTGTCAAAGCAGAAGTTTTCGTTTGATTCAAACGGAAAGCTTGCGAACTGTGAGAGCAGAGACGCATCGATCTGCGAGATTTTTATTGTGGAGGGGGATTCCGCCGGCGGTTCGGCGAAAACAGCGCGTGACCGCAATTTCCAGGCGATTCTGCCAATCCGCGGAAAAATATTAAACGTGGAGAAGGCCAGTATCGATAAGGTATTGGCGAACGCGGAGATCAAGACGATGATCAACGCATTCGGCTGTGGTTTTTCGGAAGGGTACGGAAATGATTTTGATATCACGAAGCTGCGCTATGACAAGATTATTATTATGGCGGACGCCGACGTGGACGGCGCGCACATTTCCACGCTGCTGCTCACGCTGTTTTACCGGTTCATGCCGCAGCTGATCTACGAGGGGCATGTCTATGTGGCGATGCCGCCGCTTTACAAGGCGATCCCGGCCAGGGGAGAGGAAGAGTATCTCTACGATGACGCGGCCCTCGAGCGTTACCGGAAGACGCACAAAGGGAAATTTACGCTGCAGCGCTACAAAGGGCTCGGCGAGATGGACGCCGGGCAGCTCTGGGAGACGACGCTCGATCCGGCGACGCGTATTTTAAAGCGGGTCGAGATCGAGGACGGGCGCATGGCCTCGGATATCACGGAGCTTCTGATGGGGAATGACGTACCGCCGCGCAAGACGTTTATCTATGAGCACGCGCAGGATGCCATGCTGGATGTTTAGGAGAGATGATGAGACAGGAAGAACAGATTATCCGCACGGAGTATTCCGAACTGATGCAGAAATCTTTTATTGACTATGCGATGAGCGTCATTATCGCCCGCGCCCTGCCGGATGTGCGGGACGGATTAAAACCGGTGCAGCGGCGCACGTTATATGACATGCATGAGCTGGGGATCCGCTACGACAGGCCGTACCGCAAGTGCGCGCGTATCGTCGGGGATACGATGGGCAAATATCATCCGCACGGAGACAGTTCCATCTATGAGGCGCTGGTCGTGATGGCGCAGGATTTTAAGAAGGGGCTGCCGCTCGTGGACGGGCACGGAAATTTCGGTTCGATCGAGGGGGACGGCGCGGCGGCCATGCGCTACACTGAGGCGCGGCTGCAGAAGATTACGCAGGAGGCTTATCTGGCCGATCTCGATAAGGACGTCGTGGATTTTGTGCCGAATTTTGATGAGACGGAGAAGGAGCCCGCGGTGCTGCCGGTCAGGGTGCCCAATCTTCTGATCAATGGCGCGGAGGGGATTGCGGTCGGGATGACGACGAGCATTCCGCCGCACAATTTTTCCGAGGTGATCGACGGCGTGATCGCGTATATGAAAAACCCCGATATCAACACGGCGCAGATGATGAAAGTGATTCCGGGGCCGGACTTTCCGACCGGGGGCATTATCGCGAACAAAGACGACCTCCTGGCCGTCTATTCGACCGGCATGGGAAAGATCAAGGTGCGCGGGAAAGTGGAGGTCGAGCACGGCAGGGGCGGGAGAGACCGTCTTGTGATCACCGAGATTCCGTACACGATGATCGGGGCCAATATCGGCAAGTTTTTAAACGATATCTATAATCTGGCGGAGACAAAAAAGACGAACGATATCGTTGATATCACAAATCAGTCTTCCAAAGAAGGAATCCGTATTGTGATCGAGCTGCGCAAGGGGGCGGATGTGGAAAATCTGACCAATCTGCTGTACAAAAAGACGAAGCTTGAGGACACGTTCGGCGTGAATATGCTGGCTGTTGTGGACGGGAGACCGGAGACAATGGGAATCGTACCGATCATCCGTCATCATGTGAAGTTTCAGTATGAGCTGGCCGGCAGAAAATACACGACACTGCTTGCCAGGGAACGGGAAAAAAAGGAAGTCCAGGAAGGGCTGATCGCGGCCTGCGATGTGATTGATCTGATTATCGAGATTTTAAGGGGCAGTAAAAATATCAAAGAAGCGAAGGCATGCCTTGTGGAGGGCGATACGGGAAATATCCGGTTTAAGACCGCGAAGTCGGAAAAGGAAGCCGCGCAGCTCCGGTTTACGGAGCGCCAGGCGGACGCCATCCTTGAAATGCGCCTTTACCGCCTGATCGGCCTTGAAATAGAAGCCCTTATGAAAGAGCATGAAAAAACGCTTGCCAATATTGCCAGATATGAGGATATTTTAGAAAACCGGTCCGTGATGGCAAAAGTCATCATAAAGGAGCTGGAGAGTTACCGGAAAGAGTACAAAAGACCCAGGAGGACGGCAATCGAGAATCTGGAAGAAGTCGTCGTGCAGGAAAAGAAGATAGAGGAGATGGACGTCGTCTTTCTGATGGACCGCTTCGGTTATGCCAGGACAATCGAAATCTCTGCTTATGAGCGGAATAAAGAGGCGGCGGACGCGGAAAACCGCTATGTCCTGACATGTAAAAATACCGGAAAAATCTGTGTCTTTACCAACCGGGGGCAGATGCATCTGCTCAAAGTCATGGATCTCCCGTTCGGAAAGTTCCGTGACAAGGGAAAGCCGATCGATAATATCAGCAATTACAACAGCAGCGAGGAAAATGTGATTTATGTCGCCGACTTAAGCGATATCGTGGACGCGAAGCTTTTATTCGGGACAAAGACGGCGATGCTGAAGATCGTATCCGGCGCGGAGTTTGACGTGGCAAAGCGCACGACGGCGGCGACGAAGCTTTCGGACAACGATGAAGTACTCCTGATTCAGAAGACGGACGGGACGGGGACGATTGTCATGCAGTCGGAAAAGGATCTGTTTTTGCGGATTGAGACGTCTGTGGTTCCGGAGAAAAAGAAGACGGCGGTCGGCGTGCGCGGGATGAAGCTGGCGGAGGGGGACGCGCTGGCGGCGGTTTATCTTCTCGCGGAAGGCGAAAGCCTGGATATCAGTGTGCGGGGAAAAGAGACGGCGCTTCACCGTCTGCGCGTGGGAAGCCGTGACACAAAGGGGACAAAACGATGAAAGTGGTAATATTTGACCTGGATGGGACTATGATTGACTCGGAAGAGGGCATCACAAAGTGTGTCCAATATGCGCTGGACGCTTATGGCGTCCGGGAGCCGGATCTTAAGAAACTGCGGTGTTTTATCGGGCCGCCGCTGGAGCCGGTTTTCATGGAGCGGTACGGCATGACGGAAGAACAGGCGTGGCAGTCTGTATTAAAGTACCGGGAGCGGTTTGATGAAAAAGGCATTTTTGAGTGCCGGCTTTATGAGGGGGTGCGGGAAGCGGTGGCGCGTCTGAAAGAAAAGGGATATGTGCTCGCGCTGGCGTCCTCAAAGCCGGAAACGGCATGCAGAAGGATTCTCGCGCATTTTGGCCTGGACGTTTTTTTTGACGAAATTGCCGGCTCCACGCTGGACGGTTCCGTGAGTACAAAAGAAGAGGTGCTTCGCGAACTGTTCGGCAGGCTGGGAGACGGGATAAAGCGCAGAGAGATGTGTCTGGTCGGCGATACGAAATACGATGCGGCGGGGGCGATGGCTGCCGGAATCCGCTGCGTGGGTGTAAGTTATGGTTTTGGCACGAGAGAGGAGCTTCTTACAGCGGGAGCGGAGGCAGTGTGTTCCGATATCGGGGAAGTGGAGAGGTATATTGAAGAAGACAATCAGTTATAAAATCTGGCAGGTTTTTTATCCCATCGGAATTTACTATGTAGTATCCGCACTTATTTTTTTTGCACTGGAATCTATAATCGGAAGTTCGGATGAGACGTATATGCTGCGTCAGCTTCTCTGCGCCGCTGCGGCAATTCCGTTTCTGCTTTCCTTTTACCGGGAAGATGAAAAAATGGCAGTGGGCGTCGTGAAAAAAAAGACGGACGCGGCCGGCCTGCTGCTTGCCGCGTCGACGGCGGGCATATTCGGAATTGTGGTCAACAATGTCATTGCGATGACGCCGCTTATATACGTTTCGGCCGGGTTTTCGGCGGCAAACGAGGCTTTTTTCGGCGGCCGCGTTTTGTATGAGCTGCTCGGTTCCTGTTTTTTTATTCCGATTGCAGAGGAACTTTTGTTTCGCGGCGTGGTTTACGGGCGCTTGCGCGCCCTTGTGGGCGTGCGCCCTGCGCTTGCCGCTTCGGCCCTGCTGTTCGGGCTCGTACACGCCAATGTGGTGCAGTTTCTGTATGCCGGAATCATCGGGTTACTGCTGGCGTATCTGCTGGAACGGACGGGGAATTTCATGGCGCCTGTGCTGGGGCATATCGCGGCCAATCTGGCGGCGGTGGTAAGGCAGGAGACAGGGTGGCTTTCGTTTTCCTATGAGAGGACGGCGGCGGGAATCGGCTTTACTGTCGGAATGTGTGCGTCTGCCGCGGCGTTGTTTTTCCTTATTTTAAAAAGGACAAAAGGAGATGGAGGCGGTGAAAATGGCTGAAATGAGACTGTTTCTGCAGGGATTCCGCTTTAAAATGGGAGAACAGAAGAATATAAAGTGTATTTTTGCGTTCCTGTTCTGTTTTCTGACGTTGTATGCGAGGGGGTTCCGCTTTGGGTATAAAATGGAGAGCTCCGCGCCGGAACTGTATCTGTGGATGCTGGGAGATAAGGCAAATTTTGTGTTTGTCCGGCTTGTGTTCCTGTTGTGGATTGTTCCAAAAGTCATCTTATCTGAAAGCGGGGACATTTATTTTTTCATGCACCGGAAAACAAAAATGGATATATGGAAGTCAAACGTTTCATCTGTGCTGGCAATTACGCTGCTGTACGGCATGCTGTATGTGCTGATGGCCGTGCTGTTTTTTCTGTATTGCCGGATGGACGGGGGAACGGTGTGGGATTACGCATTTGTGAGACAGTATTTTACCGATGTGTTTTCCGTACCCGGGATTCGTGTGGCAAAAGTCTGTATCGCGCTGTCTGTAAATGCGGCGGCCGGCCTGTTTTGTACCGGGCTCTTGTACTACCTGCTCCTGTTGCTTTCGCGCAGGCGGTGGCGGGCGGTGGCGGCGGCCGTATTGCTGACAGTGCTGGAAGCGGCGGCCTTGTATTTTGGGCCGGGATTGCTCCGGGGGCTTTTGTTTTCGGGAAATCTTCTGCCGCATGTTCATGTTGTCTACTGGGGATGCGCCGTGTGCCTGTTTATTTTTTTCACCAGACGGGCGGCGGAGCGCACGGCCCCGCTTCTGAACGCCGAAACGGCTCTGAAAGAAATGGGTGGAGGAGAAGATGGAAAAACTGGTCGAGATAAAGAATGTCACGAAACATTTTGACGGGAAAGTCATTTTTGACGATGTTTCTCTTACCATTGAAAAAGGCAGTATTACAGGGCTGGTGGGGGAGAGCGGCAGCGGGGAAGCGTTGCTTTTAAAGATGATCTGCGGACTTACGGGGGCGGATGCGGGGCATATTTATGTGTCCGGCCGGCCGGTCTGTGAGGGGAGCTTCCCGGAATCGACGGGCATTATGCTGGATGAGACAAAACTGGACCCGTATCTGAGCGGATTCGATACGCTTAGGAAGATTGCCGCGATCAATAACCGGATAAAATATAACGAGATTGATTATATGCTGCGGCTTGCCGATTTAAATCCGAAAAGCTGCAGGTCGGTGGGGAATTATACGGAAGGGATGAAGCGGCGGCTTAAGATGGCGATGGCGCTGCTTGAAAATCCCATCCTCGCGCTGCTTGAGAATCCGGTGTCGCAGATGGATGAGGAGCGGGTTGCGGGAGTGTGGGAGATGCTCGGATTCAAGAACAAGGAATCCGGCGTGACGATGCTTCTGACCTGCAGGAACGCCGAAGAGATTGCGGGATACTGTACGCATCTCTACCGGCTCTCCGAAGGCCGGATTGCGCCTGTTTTTTAATCCTGTGAAAGTTTGAAAACTTATAATTTTATGTGACAGTTGCAGTTTTTTACACTTTGTGGTAGACTATCCGCAAGGTAGTCTTATTTTTCTATTGCAATGTCGATAACTTCCCCTTTACTTTCAAAAAGATTCATTTCAAGGAAACGTCCTGTGTATACAATGAAAGTCCCCAAACGTTTACCATCAGGAGCCCGCGCTTTAGCGGCGCATAAGGGTTTGCCACGACCGGAATCAGATCAACGGAAGTCCGGTTTATTGGACATATGATATGTATAATGGGATTTATGAAAGAGAAGTTACTATTGACAATTGCGTGAAATCAGAATATGATAATAACAGAAAAACGAACATAAGTTCGCGCGGAGGAAGAAAAATGGCAAGAGAAGAAAAGCAGGAAAAGTTTGATAAGCAGGACCGGTTAAAAGCGCTCGACGCTGCGATCTCTCAGATTGAGAAGCAGTACGGCAAAGGGTCGATCATGAAGCTGGGCGACAGTTCGTCCCGGATGAATGTGGAGGCGGTTCCGACCGGGTCGTTAAGTCTTGACATCGCGCTTGGCCTTGGCGGCCTTCCCAAAGGACGGATCATCGAGATTTACGGGCCGGAGTCCAGCGGTAAGACGACGGTCGCGCTGCACTCTGTCGCCGAGGTGCAGAAGCGCGGCGGCATTGCAGGATTTATCGATGCGGAACATGCCCTTGATCCGGTGTATGCGAAGAATATCGGGGTGGATATTGACAATCTTTACATATCCCAGCCGGATTGCGGCGAGCAGGCGCTTGAGATCGCAGAGATGATGGTGCGCTCGAATGCAGTCGATATTGTAATCGTGGATTCGGTGGCGGCGCTCGTGCCGAAGGCAGAGATCGACGGCGAGATGGGGGATTCCCATGTGGGTCTGCAGGCCCGCCTGATGAGCCAGGCATTGCGGAAGCTGACCGGTATTGTCAGCAAATCCAACTGCGTCGTAATTTTTATCAATCAGCTCCGCGAGAAGATCGGCGTGATGTTTGGCAACCCGGAGACGACAACCGGCGGCCGCGCGCTTAAATTTTACGCGTCCGTGCGCCTGGATGTCAGGAGAGTGGAGTCTTTAAAGCAGGGCGGAGAGATTGTCGGAAATCACACCCGCGTCAAGATTGTGAAGAATAAAGTGGCGCCTCCATTCAAAGAAGCCGAATTTGACATTATGTTTGGGAAAGGAATCTCGAAGGAGGGCGATATTTTAGATCTTGCTGCTGATCTGGGGATTATCAATAAGTCGGGGGCGTGGTACGCCTACAACGGAGAGAAGATCGGGCAGGGCCGTGAGAACGCCAAGAATTATCTCAGGGAAAATCCTGTGATCTGTGACGAGGTGGAGGCGAGAGTCCGGGAGCAGTATGAGCTGGACGGCGCTGCGGGAGAAAAAGAGGAAGAGCAGAAACCGGCAAGAGGAAAGACCGCAAAGGGAAAGCCGGAGGAGAAGGCTGGAAAGGCCGGGAAGCCGGAGACGGACGGGACAGCGGCGGAAGTCCCCGCAGAGGAGTAGGCAATGTGGGAGGGACGCATAAGGGAGATTGTTCCAAAGGATAAAGGGAGGATTTTGTTCCGGCTGGAGAACGGGACGGAGTTTGTGCTCTATCGCAGGGAGGTGCGCGCGCTTGCGCCGCAGGAGCAGATTTTTCTTAAGGAGGGCGGGTGGATTCCCGAAGAATTGTACCAGAAGCTTCTCTCTGAATTTATCGGTATCCGGGCTAAGAAGAGGGCGCTGTTTTTGTTAGAGCAGATGGACCGCACGTCGCATCAGCTTCGTGAGAAGCTGATGCGGAGCGGATATCCGCAGGAGTGCGTGGAGCAGGCCCTGCTTTATGCCGGGCAGTATCATTATATCGATGATTTCCGCTATGCGAAAAATTATATCGGGTACCATCAGCAGCGAAAGAGCAGACAGAAGCTGAAAATGGATCTTATGCGGAAGGGGGTCCCGAAGGATATGGCGGAAGAGGCGCTTGCGGAGGCTTTCGACTCCGATGAGAGAGGAAAGATCGGCGCGCTGCTTCATAAGCGGGGTTATGATGCGGGCACTGCGGATAAAAG
>CANDFU010000043.1 GCA_947384095.1 uncultured Roseburia sp.
CACCAACACAATAACCTACACTCTTTCCCTACACGACGCTCTTCCGATCTGTAGACACGTCAACACAGGGGCTGGTCAGCGGTTATCAGAATGGCGCAGGTTTATATATGGCAATGCTCTGGCTGGGGGACGGCGACGGGAAGCTTAAGATTATTGTAAAAGATCCGTCGGGCGCCGTCTTGAAAGAAGGCGACGACTACAAGCTGAGCTATGAGAATTATTCCCAGATGTCAAAGCGGGGAACTTACGCGAAGGTAAAGATTACCGGACTGGGCAAATATTTTGGGGAAAAAACATATGGTTATCTGATTGCGAAAGAGCTGGACGGCTGTACAATCAATCTTCCCGATGAAAAGCCGGAGTATACCGGTCAGAAGGTGACGTTGAGCGGCGTGGATGTGAGGGTCGGCGGGATTCTTAACGGCTGGCTGGGCGATAAGCTGCAGGAGGGAGAAGACTACAATTTAGTTTATCAGGACAATATTGATGTAAACGGTGTAAACGGAAGCAATCCGACTGTCGAAGTAAACGCGGTGGAGTTTAAGTATCTTCCGACGAAAAACGGATGTTTTGTCTATCGCAATACGGTGAAGGTGCAGAAACCGTTCACAATCAAACCGGCGGATCTGAAGCTGGCTGAGTTAAAGCGTTCGATTGTAAAGGATTTTGACGGTGTTCCGGTGACGCTGACGGGGAACGATGTATACTTGTCATTTGGCGGCCGCATGCTGGTGGAGGGAACCGATTATGAGTTTCAGAATACGACCTATAGCCAGAACAATGGCGTAAATAAGGAAAATGAATACGCTTCGGTAAAAATTGCGGGAAAGAATAATTTTGACCGCTGGAAGGAAATTGAGTTTAAGATTATCGCGAAGGAAAGCGAGGAGCTCTCTTCCTATATTGTGGGAGATGCATTCTATAACGGCGGGAAGGAAGTGCGCCCGGATGTCACCGTACATGTGCGGGTGGGCAATACTGTCCAGAAACTTACACCGGGAACCGACTATGACCTTGAATACCACAATAATATCAATGTCGGTGATAAGGCGACAGTGACAATTACGGGAAAAGGCACGTATAGTTATCTGAGCCATGATGAGTCCTTTGAGATTAAGCCACAGAAGCTATACGAGAAAGGAAACGGGACCGGAATCCATGTGACGGGTGTGGATAAGACCGGAAGTGTCTATACGTCCCAGCCGATTACACAGACCGGGATTAAGGTCCAGTTTGGTTTTGAAAATAACAATACACAGACGCTCCGGGAAGGAACGGATTACACGCTGGAATACAGGGATAATGTCAATGCCGGAACCGCCTATCTGAGGGTAAAAGGATCGGGCAATTATACCGGGATTTACGAGGAACCATTTGAGATCCAGAAGAAGAGTCTTAAGGATACTGATATAAAACTGGAGCCGCTTTCCACGCAGGGGGAGAATATCGATGGAACAGCCGTCCGTCCGCCTGTGACGATAAAGTATCAGTATGGTTCCGGAAAAGAGGATGTGTATCTGCTTCAGTCGCCGACGGATTATACGGTGGAATATAAGGACAATTTCTCGATTACAAACAGCGACGATGAGAAGGACTGGGCAAAAGTAATTATCACGGCTTCGGACGCCAACTTCAAGGATGGCCTGGAAGCAAGGTTTAAAATCGGTATCAATATCGGGGATCCGAACAAAGTCCAGATTGTGTATGACGACAGCAATAAGCCATATACGGGAGTACAATACAGGCCGCCTGTAACCCTGTATCGTGTGAAAAACGGAAGTACCGATAAACCTCTGAAAGAGGGAAAAGATTATAAGGTTACGTACGGGGAAAATATCAATGCAGGTATCGGTATCATCAGGATAGAGGGAATGGGACTCTATGGCGGCACAGTGGAGAAGTATTTTACCATTGATAAGATTAATGTCGAAGCGGTTGATGCAAAGCTCTACATTGACAATTTCGGAACATTGATCGGAGACGGAAGCTACAGTGCGGAGTACACCGGACAGGGAATCACGCCGGATCTGAAGCTTTTTGTTGGCACAACATTGGTTGACAATCTTCTGGAAGAGTTTTCGGTCAACTGGGGAAATAACATTGACCGCGGCGAAGTTTTATTTGAACTTGTGGCGCTGAATAAGAATTATACCGGGAAACTGGATGTAAACAACACAGGCGGGGCGGCAAAGTTTACCATCCGCCCGAGAAATATCGGATATGGGGAAGAGCTGGCAGCCGGATTCAGTATGGATGTGATTCAGCCGCAGCCGCTTGAGAATGGAAAGGCGGAACCAGTTCCGAAGATCTATTTTAAAGGGGTAGACGGCGAGACGGGTATCAGCAGGCTTCTTGTCAAGGACACGGATTTTATCTGTGCGAAATATGAGAGAAATACGTATGTCAACGGAAAGGCATCGGTAACGGTTCAGGGTATTAACAACTATGAGGGAGAAGTAATCATTTACTTCGAGATCAAGGACAGTATCAATAATGCAATTGTGGAGATGCCGGGAACGCTCGATTTTCTGGATGAAAGAGGCAATGAGCGGAACGAGGATGCGATCCATAAACTGATTGAGGATGATCTGCATGTCTATCTGAAGAATGCAGACGGCAGTAAGGGCAAAGAAGTTCCAAAGGCTGATTACGAGGTTTCATATGGCGGATACAGCGGCGTGGGACCATTGCTGGTGACAATTATTCCCAAGAACACGAGCAGCCTGACTGGAGAGTACAAAGGATACGTCCATATCTGGGGTGAGCTGACAAGTGCAGATAAAGACATCGAGATTAAGATTGACGACCAGGAATATACCGGCGGGCAGCTTAAACCGGTTCCGGTGGTAACATTTCATGGAAAGACGCTTAAAGCAGGTTCGCATTTTACTGTCACCTACGGACCGAATATCGGACCGGGGCAGGCGGGAACTGTCGGAGGCGGAACGGTTACAATAGAAGGAAACGAGGAATTCTGTTTCAAGGGTGTGATGTCGGCGAATTTCAATATTGTGATGATGCAGAAACCGTTCACGATCGAGGGGGTCAAGGATTCTTATAAGTTCCGCGGAGAACCGATCTGTCCGACGGCGCCGGATGTGGTTGTCCGCACGTCAAACAAGGTTCTGGTGCAGAATGTGGACTATATCCTTACCTACGGAGAGAATATGTATGCAAATACGGACAATGCATATGTCCGTGCCGAGGGAATCGGGGCATACGGTAATAGTTACAGCAATGACGTGAAGTTCACGATACAGCCGCTGGACGTGGGCGAACTGATCGTCAAGGAGGGAGATCACGAGGGGATCACGGATAAGGAGTATACCGGCTCGACGATATATCCCGAGAATCTTTCCGTGTGGTACAGAGAGGGAAATAAAGAGTACCGCATGGACCGGAACGGCTGGTGTACCATACAGCCGCTGGCTACGGCGGACAATGTAAGCGCCGGAGTCGGAACGCTGATTTTAGACGGCGACGGACAGAATATTGTAGGCAGACGCGAGATTACGTTTAAAATTATTGGCAGGGTGTTAAAGCCGGACAGTGTTGAGATTGTAGGAAATGGTTTCACTTACAATGGACAGGAGCATCGACCGGCGGTGATTGTAAGAGACGGCGATGAAATACTGGACAACGAGATTGATTATACCGTCAGCTATAAAGACAATGTCAACGCGGGGACCGCAACGGTGATCGTGACCGGAAACGGAAACTATTCCGGTAAGGTAGAGAAAACCTTCCAGATTGCCCGCTACAATTTTTCAAATGATGCTCAGATTCTGCTCCCGAACGGGTATGATTATCCGTTTATGGGGACCGGAGGTGTGAAGCCGCCGATGGTGGTACAGCTTACCTCTAATCAGAATATACTGGCGGAGACAACGGATTACACAGTAAGTTACAGCAATAATACGGCTTACAGCGGAACGGCGCGGATTACGATTACGGGGCAGGGAAATTACACTGGAACCGCGACACAGACATTTAATATTACGCGTCATGATATCGCCGCAGACGATGTCATTGTAGAGCCGATACCAAACCAGGGATTTACCGGATACGAAATTGTTCCGGAAATAACCATTACCTGCGGGGAGTATGGCCTGCAGAAGAACAGGGATTACGAGCTGGAGTTTCCGGACGGAAATGTCAATATCGGGAATGTGCGCGTGATTATCCGAGGAAAGAACGGATTTACCAATTTCCGTGAAGAAGTATTCTATATCGGCTATGATCTTAAAAATGCCGAAGTGATCGGTCTGAAAAAATCTTATCCCTATACAGGGGAGAAGTATGAACTCGGAACGCCGGGCCTTGGGATTACAGGAGTCAGGATGGGCGATCTTGTTCTGGCGACGACTTCTTATAAGCTGGAATATGCGGCCGGAAGCAATGGAATCAGCGCCGGTGAACAGGTACTGGTTCTGACAGGGCAGGGTGAGTATGGCGGAAGTGTGGAAAAAACCTTTGAGATTACGCAGAAGAACATCAGGGATGATGATGTAGTCATGGAGGGATTTGTAGACGACATGCCATATGAGGCGAACATTACGCAGAAGATTACACTGAGATGGGGAAACATCACGCTCAAAGAGGGTGAGGACCGGGATTATACCATGGTGTGCGAGCGGTCCAACAAACCGGGGATCTGGACGATGACCCTGCAGGGCGTAGGCAACTACACAGGAACAATCACGAAAAACTTCTCGGTGGATCAGAAAGATATCTCGGATGCGGAAGTGAAGAATATTTCTTCGATTTATACTTACACAGGGGAGCCGATCACGCCGGAAATCGAAGTGCTGCTGGGAGGACGCCGGCTGGTGGAAGGCAGGGATTACCGGTTTGTCGGTATCCAGGACAATGTCAATGCCGGAACGGCGAAAATCTGGCTGGAAGGCATCGGCAATTATACAGGAGAATGCGAAGTCACATTCCAGATTGACAGAAAGAGTGTGCAGAATGTTTCCGTGAGCAGTATCGGGACGCAGATATATACCGGTCTGGATATTGAACCTGCCGTTTCTGTCAGCGACGGAGGCCGGGGCCTTGCCATGGGAGTGGATTACAGTGTGGTATACGCTGATAACAGAAAACCGGGTACCGGGTCGGCGATTGTTACAGGGCAGGGAAATTATACGGCGACAAAGAGCATACCGTTTAATATCCGGCCGGGTTCTGTCACCAACATCGCGGTGACGGCGACGACGAGTACGTCGATCAGCTTACGATGGAGCGGTACCGGCGTCGTGACCGGGTTCGAGATTTACCGCGCAGGGGATGACGGTTCCTATGTGCGCATCGGACGCAGGCGTGTACTGGAAGATTACACGGATACGCAGCTTACGGCGGGAAAGAATTATTATTATAAGGTACGCGCATACCTGGTGACAGACGGTGAGGTATATTACAGCGAATTTTCACCGGTTGCGCAGGGAAGAATTTAAAAGACAGCACAGTGATTGCGAAAAGGAAGAGAACGGTTCCGCCGTGAGAGCGGCGGAACCATCTGAAAGAAAGGTGGAAAGCAGATCCGGACATGGCCGAAAGATACAAGATAGGGAAATATGAGTTCGACACGCATGAAGAATATGTCCGCGGAATGCTGGATGTGAGAAAAATATACAAGATTACGCATTCCATTGACATCTATGATCCGGATGTTGCTTCGCGCCTGTATCAGTTGATCCGGTCGGGGAGAGTAAGATTTTACAGTAAGATCGGAAGGCAGTTTTTTCTGGATCTCGCAGATGTCGTCGCCGACAGTGTACAGGACGGGACGGAAGAGAAGAACAGAAGGGAAGCCATGGGGAGAGCCCCTGTCAATGGCTCCGGACATTTTTTAAGAAAAATACTGGGGAAGGGTCCGGGTAAAGACACATCGGACGGAACCTATGCGGTAGACCATAGCCGTCAGATTTTAGGCGCTGTCTGCCTTGTGGCGGCAATTGCCTGTTTTGCATGGTATTTCTGGTCTGATTATACAAATCATCGCGGCAATCAGACAAATGACTATTTAAAGCAGCTCCAGGAGCAGGGACAGTCGGTAGATTTGATTGACAACAATACTTTTTTTCTCGGTGACGCCCCGGAACTTGCGGCGGCAGCACAGGGAGCGGGATATGAAGAGAGTGTGATGACGGCGGATATCCTGCCGGAATATTCGGCGATTTATCGGGAGAATCCCGATTTTGCAGGGTGGATTAAGATTGACGACACGAAAGTGGACTATCCGGTAATGCTGACGAGAGGCGACACAGATTATTATCTCGGACGCAATTTTAATAAAGAAGAGGATATAAATGGAACTTTATTTATGGATGCGAGGACCAATCTGGTAAACCGGAGTACAAATATTATTGTCTATGGCCATAACATGAAAAGCGGACAGATGTTTGGTGGTTTAAAAAGTTATCTGGATGAGGAATATTGGTCTTCCCATAAGCGGGTTGCATTTGATACAATATATGAAAAGGGAACTTATGAAATTTTCGCAGTCTGTCTGGCACAGGTTCAATACCAGAGGGATCATGCATTTCGGTATTATGATTTTATTCAGGCAGATTCGGAACAGGACTTTGACGATTTTTTAAAAAATGTACAGCAGCTTTCGGTATATATTTCGAATGATCTGCCGAAGTATGGCGACGAGCTGCTGACGCTGTCGACCTGTAACAGTTTTGCAGAGGATGGAAGACTGTTTTTGATCGCAAAAAAATGCATGGATGCAGATGAAAACGGATGAAAATGGATGTTAGGAGAGTGTGAGATGGGAAGACGGATGAAAAGAAGAATTGGCTTTATGCTGGTCATAGCGATGCTGATTGTTATGATCTATCCGGGTGAATCCGGCTCCGCGTCGGAGGAAAGCGACGGGTTTGTGATCGAAAACGGGGTGCTGACCAGCTATATCGGGACGGAAAATGCCGTGGCGATTCCGGACGGAATTACGGCCATCGGCAGATCGGCATTTCAGGGATCGCCTATTATATCGGTATCCATCCCGTCAAGCGTGACCAGCATCGGCGATCACGCGTTTGCGACATGTACGGCGCTGACCAGTGTATCCATTCCGGCATCAGTGGGGGTGATCGGGGCAGGGGCGTTTCAGGGATGTTCAGCGCTTGGCAGCGTTGAGCTTCTTGCGGGGACGGCGATACCGGCAAATGCCTTTGAGGGCTGCGGCGGCCTGCATACGGTGCGAAGGCGTTTAAGAACTGCCAGTCTCTGGCGTCAATTGCGATTCCTTCCGGAACCTCGTCGATTGCGACAAATGCGTTTGACGGATGCACCAGTATGACGGCGATCAATGTGGATCCAGGCAACAGTTACTTTGAAACAATCAATAATATGCTCTACAGCAAAGGCGGTGTGGCGCTTCGCCGCTGCCCGCAGGGGAGCCCGAGGGGAATTGTGATCAATGAAGGCACGCAGGTGATTGATTCGGGCGCATTTTATGGGTGTCGGCTTGGAACAATCAATTTCCCGGCAAGTCTGACTACGGTCCAGACGGACGCGTTTACAGGAAGTGACATTCAGGAGCTGGTGCTGACGGCGGCAGTTTCTACTTTTGAGGATCAGACGTTCCAGTCGATCGGAAAAATTATCGTTCCGGGGGCGTCTCCGGTTGCAGGGCGGCTGCTTGAGGAATACACCGGGCTGATTGTCGAGACGGATTATAAGCCAGACAATCCGAATAATCCGGAAGACCCGGGAAATACGGAAAATCCAGATGACCCCAATAAGCCGGGAAATCCGGATGATCCAAATAATCCGGACAATCCGGATAACCCGGATGATCCGAATAATCCGGACAATCCGAATAAGCCCGATAATCCAGATGATCCGGACAATCCGGATAACCCGGGAGATCCGGACGATCCGAATAATTCAGGACAATCGGGTAACGGAGGCGGAAGCGAAGGTGGAAACGGAACAGGCTCTGTCGGAACCGGAGGGAGTGAAGGCGGAAACGGCGGAGAAGGCGGCAATGGCGGCGGAGAAGGTGGAAGCGGCGGAGCCGGCGGCAATGGCGGCGAAAACGGCGGAGCCGGTGGAAGCGGCGGAACAGCCGGAGTCGGCGGGACATCCGGAACCGGAGGAAGCGGCGGAACAGGCGGCAGTGGGGCCGGGGGAAGCGGCAGCGGTTCAAAAGGCGGCGGCGGAAGTGCAAACAGGACGGTTTCTGTCAACACGGGAATTCCATATATCACAGGGAATCAGGCCATCAGCGGATGGGATGCGATTTATAAGTATATGCAGGAAGCTTCCGCAAAGGAAACAGTTTATATTACGATGAATGGTGAGACAGTTGTTCCCGCACGCGTTCTGGCACTCACGCAGCAGAAAACACTGACGCTTGTATTGAATATGGGCGAGGGGATTACCTGGACCATAAGCGGTGCAGATATCGTCAGTGACAGTATTAAGGACATTGATTTTGGCGTTATGCTGAATCAGGGAAGCGTTCCAGAGGCACTTCAGGCTGATGTGGCAAAGGAGAGCTGGTCTACGCAGATGCGGCTTGCATACGATGATATTTTTGGCCTCACCGCGATTCTTACGGTTAATCTGGGGGCCGAAAAGGCAGGATTTGAGGCAGTCCTTTATTACTACGACAAAAAGCAGCAGAAAATGGAATATATTGACCGGGCGGAGATTGCTACAAGCGGAGATGTGAGTTTTTCGTTTGTGCATGCGTCGGACTATGTGATTGTCGTGGAAGGATATCCGATTTCGGGGACGACGACAACGGCGACGGCGGATCCGGAGGCGAAGGATGATACGCCAAAGACGGGGCCGGAGCTGAATGCAAAATATATCATGTGTCTTGGCGTGATGCTTCTGGGGATTTATATGATATTGGGCAGTAGAAAAGAAGAAGAGCGTGTGGCAGTTTAAAAACAGAATCAAAAAGCGGCCTGGGATGGCAGATTGGCGTCCCAGGCCGCTTTTTTATCCCCCGCAGGGGCTTGTGGGCAGAGGGACATCATGCTATTCTTTTTTCATACTCCCGCCGGTATTTGGGTGCAGGGGCAAGCTGGGAAGACCAGAAGAGCTGTAGATTGTGGGAGAGTGAAAAATAAAGGGGAACAGACAAGTGAAGAGAAATGTTTT
>CANDFU010000044.1 GCA_947384095.1 uncultured Roseburia sp.
GTCCGAGATCCGTAATCTGTGTCGATGCGTCGATCACGTTTTCCGCCATGCCGGCGGTTGCGGAAACCATCTTAAAAGTGGAGCCGGGCGCCGTACCCTGCTGCGTCGCATAGTTGTACTGCGGCAGGGACTTGTCCGTCTGCAGACTGTTGAAATAATCTGCGTCCACCGTGTTTGCCAGACGATTGCTGTCATAACCCGGATAGCTCACAAGCGCGAGCAGCTCTCCTGTCCTTGTGTCGGTGACGACGCAGGAACCGGAACAGGGATCCAGCGCCAGCTGTGCCGGTGTGATTTCCAGATTTTTTATTTTTTCTTTGATAAAACCCTGCGGTGAAACTGACCCGCCTGCCAGTGCGGCCACATCTTCCGCCTCATAGGGAAGCACTCCCTGATCGTAGAGAATGAGACAGAGCTGTCTTCCGTTGATCATGCCGCTTTTGATCAGATATTCATAAATGATTTTGCAAAAATCCCGGTCTGTCGCAAGTTCGTCGAGAATATAATTCTGTAGTGCACGATAAATCTCCGTCGAATCGGAATATTTTTCTTCAACGGAAAATTTTGTTATGTCAATCCAGTTTCTGGAGATGGCATGGCTTAAATACTCCTGCGGGCTGATACTTCCCTGCTTCCATTCCTGATAAACCTCGTCCCCGGTGTCGATTGCATCCTGAAGAAGTATTTTCTCCTTTTTCATCTGATCGATGATATAAGTAAAATAATCCTGATATTCCTCTGAGAGATTCCGGAATTCGGTCGTCAGGCTGCCGTTTAAATAGCGGTCCAGTTCATCTCTCACACTGTTCCATCTTGCGGAAAAAATCTGCCAGACTGCTTTTTCGTTTTCGGAAGCGTTTTCCCCGGAGAATGCCTCGATATCGATCACATTGTTGTCGATCAGCGCAAAATAAACGTCCGAAACCGGAATCGGAATATCCGAGGCGCCGTTGTCGATATTGGAATAGACGATTCCGGCGATCTCCTGCTCCAGCAGGTGATAAACTGCAATCTGGAGATCGCTGTCGATCGACAGATAAACGTCATGTCCGGCCTTCGGTTCTTCCCGCTCAATGATTTCAAGCACCTTGCCCAGATGATCCACATAGAGCTTTTCATAGCCTTTGGAGCCCTTCAGGTCGGCGTCCATATATTGTTCGATGCCGCCCTTTCCGATAATGTCATTTAAGGTGTAGCTGTCGTCCTCCGCCGAAAGCCGGTTGTACTCTTCGGTGGAAATCTTTCCGGTATAACCGATAATGGAAGCAAAATAGATACTGTCGTTATATTTGCGGATCGTATCGTCAATGATCTCCACTCCCTGCAGCTCGGATGCATGTTCGCTGACATATGCCACCGTCTCCTCCGAAACGTTTGTCGCGACAGTCGTCACAATATACTTCTGAAACGCGTTCTGGGCCATCGCAAAACGGATGACGGCAATCTGATACGCCATATCCTGACCGTATGCGTCGTCAATGTCAAAGCGGTCTTTTATGATGTACTGCATGACCTGCTCTTCCGTTGCGTTTGCCTTGTCATAGCCGAGTTTTTTGTCATATTTGAGATTGTCATAAGAAGTTTCTCCATAGACGTCCGCCAGAAAACGCTTCAGAGAAGCGCCCGTCACATTGAAGGAATAGCTGCCGTCCGCGTTCAAGCTGATTTTAAAATCGTTGACGATGGCGTCGCCGTTTTTCTCAAGGGCTGTGATAACCTGGGCAATCTCACTGTTTAACGACTTGTTTTTGACGCTGGATGAGCTGTAAGTACCATTATCTTCAATCGTGACAGAGTATGCAAGCTCGTTATAAGCCAGCAGTTTTCCGTTTCTGTCATAAATATTGCCGCGGGTGCTGCCCAGCGTCCTCTCTTTTACAATTCTCAATTTATAGTTTTCCTGATATTCCCGACCGCTTACTATCTGCAGATAAAAGACACGCCAGAGCAGAATCCCGAACAGTGCCACCATGACAAGGGCTGCCACAGTGAGCCGGGATTTCAAAAAAAGCCGGAGCCCTTCCCTTATATTTTCAAACAAATTTACTTGCACTCCTTTTTTCGATCGCTTCAAGCCTCTGATTGATTTTTAAGACAATCATATACAAAAAAATTGTCACAACCATGGTATATACCAATTCTGGCAGCATTAAATGTAAAAAATAGTAGTTAAAGTTGTACCTGTTACGAAAAAGAAACATAAAGAAATAAATAAACAGGTTTACCGCAAGGTCACTTCCCGCAATCAGAAGAAGCGGCAGCTTGAGATCTTCCGGATAAAAACGCTTCCGGAAAAAACCATTGATATATCCGACATACATATAGAGAAGAGAATATGCGCCCAGAACGCTTCCTCCGAAAATATCGAGAAGCAGTCCGCAGAAAAAACCGACAAAAAGCCCTTCTTTTCTTCCGCGCATAAAACCAAACGCCGACACAACGATAATCAGCAGATTCGGTGTGATCGACGCAAAGGATAGACGCGTAAACAGCGTCGTCTGCAGCAGATAGCATACCGTGACAATGACAAATATTGTAATTTTTCTTCTCATAAACAACCCCTGGCTAATCCTCTGCTGTCTGTTTTTTATTTAATATCACCAGCACTTCTTCTATGTGCTCAAAATCGACTGCCGGTGTGATCGTTCCTGATTTTGTCAGATTATTGGAATCCATCTGTAGGCTTGCGATATAGCCGATCAGGATCCCCTGCTGATACCGGTCGGAGATATAGGAAGTCACTACGGCGTCGCCGACGCGGACCTCGTCGTCGCTGTCGCTCAGATTGGAAAAATCAATAACCATGTTTTCATTCATATTCTGCAGATTTCCACTGACGACCAGGTTGTCTGACGTCGTTGTAATCATCCCGCCAACTTTATTGGTGTCGTTGATAATTGTGGAAACACGCGCATAATTCGGACCGACGTCCGTGACAATGCCGACGAGGCCGCTTCCTGCGATCACATTCATATCTGTTTCGATTCCGTCTTCCGCTCCCTTGTCGATCGTAAAATTGGAAAACCAGTTTCCGCCGTTTTTTCCGATGACATTGGCGGCTGCCTTCTCATAGCTCGGATACTTCTGGTCAAGTTCAAGAAGCTCTCTTAAATTGTCAAGCTCGTACTGTTCTAATTTAATGGTGTTAAGCTCCGTCGTAAGCGCGTCCACCTGCTGCTTCAACGCCTCGTTCTCCGCCATGACGTCCGCAAGGCTCTTAAGCTGGCCGGCCTGTTCCGCAAGAAACGTTCCTACGGTGTTGATGCCGCGCTGCATCGGAATAAAAACATAACCGGCAAGTGAATTTAAAGGACCACCCGAGATGTTTAAGGTAAAACCGGCCAGCATTCCGGCGATACAGACTGCAGTCATTGTCATCAGTATATATCTGGTTGGAAGTACAAATTTTGATTTTCGTTTCATAGACTCCTCGATACTAAACTCCCTCTCAAACAGGATGATACAGGCATGCGCGTGGAGCTCAGATTAAGATCCTGCTTTTCATGCTGAAAGCCAGATGCCTGTATTTGTTATCGGAGACGATCTTTACAAGCCCGCGCACCACACATTCGTCCGGCTCCTCACAGGTATTGATCCTGATGCCGGTGATCTGCCCGAAAAGCTGATCCAGATCATGAATCTGTGAACTGCCTCCGGTGATATAGATCCCGGAGTGGATAATGTCTTTTGCAAGCTCGGGCGGCGTTTTTTCCAGGATCATCTTGATGGAGTTGCAGATACTGTTTAAATTGTCCTTGATTGCCTCATAGACGACGCTTCCCGTCATTTCCATCTCAATGGGCAGGCCGCTTACGACATCGCGCCCGACCACAATCATCGTCTCTTCCTTGCCCGGAATGCCGGAGCCGAGCTGTTCTTTCATGCTCTGTGCCGTTTTCTGACCGATTACAAGGTTGTAATTGCGCTTAACGTGAGTGATAATGGATTCGTCAATCTTGTTGCCGCCGGAGTGAAGCAGGACGCTTAAAACCAGCCCCCCCAGTGAGATTACGGAAATCTCTGTCGTGTCCGCTCCGATATCCACGACCATGATACCGGTCGGCTCATTGACGTCAAGTCCAAGGCCGACCGCGTCCGCGATCGGTTTTTCACAGAGCAGGACGCTTCTGGGTTTTAATTTGCTCCGGTAAAACATATCAAAAAACGCTTTCTTCTCCACCTCCGTGATGTCGGTGGGAACCGCTACGATAAATTCGGCGCCGCGCAGCTTACCCTTCGCATTTTTTTCAAGATAGATCTGGAGCATATTCTGTAAATTATTGAAATCTGCGATAACGCCGCCGGCCACCGGAAACGTGACCTGGATTGCCTCCGGGGCCTTCTCATACATCGCATAGGCTGCATCACCGAAGGCATAGATCTGATTCTTATTGACAAGCGCGATCGTGTTTTTTTCGTTCAGGATTTTGTTTGTCACTTTGCTGTAAATCTTCATATTGCAGGTTCCAAGATCTATACCATACACATTATTCGTCATTGTTCTCTCCCTCTGGCTTTTCTCTACGTATATTCCGAATCCTGACACTACTGCTTACTGTGCGGACTTCAGCGGAAGCCTGCCCTGTTCCCTGTAGCTGTAGTAAGATTTGTCACCGATAATAATATGATCCGCAAGCGGAATCCCCAGAAGCCCGCCGCATACTGCAATCCGCTCCGTCACCGCATCGTCCTGGGCAGACGGCTCCGGCAGGCCGCAGGGATGGTTGTGCAGCAATATGATATGGACAGCGCCATACCGGAATGCGGCGAGAAAAATCTCCCGTGGTTCGACAAAAGCGGAGCGGACGCTTCCAATGGACAAAAGCTCGTCGTCGAGAAGCCTGCACCCCGAGTCGAACATGGCCGCCAGCAACCGTTCCTGCCGCTCATGGCGCATGCGCTCCATATAATAATCCGCGATGGACTTTGCGTTCGTCATCCGCACACTGTCCTCATATCTCGTCTCCGCGATCCTTTTTGACAGCTCCGCAACACATTTTAGCTGAATTGCCTTGACAGGCCCGATCCCCGGAATCCGGCACAGATCTTCATAAGAAATGCCGTACAGATTCAGCAGGTTTCTGCTTCCCTGATCCAGGATCTCCTGTGCGATGTCGACCGATTTCTTTCCGCTGCTCCCCGACCGGATAATCACGGCGAGCAGCTCTGCGTCGCTTAAGGCGACGGGGCCGGACTTCTGGAACTTTTCATAAGGACGCTCGGAATCCGGCAGCTGTTTCATCGTAAAATGTTTTATCATGTCTGCTCCCTTCTCTCCCTGGAAGCAAATACCAAAAATTATTTTACCATAACGAATCCATGTTCACAAGATGACGTTCCTTAAGTTTTTGTAAAGTTTTCAGAATCCCGAGTTTTGCGTGGTACCAGGTCAGGCCGCCCTGGAAATAGACGGCATAAGGTGGACGCAGCGGTCCGTCCGCGCTCAGTTCGATCGACGAGCCCTGCACAAAAGCTCCGGCCGCCATGATCACGTCGCTGTCGTATCCCGGCATCGCCCAGGGTTCCGGCCGCACATAGCTGTCCACCGGGGCCGCCTCCTGGATCCCCTCGCAGAATGCCTTGAGCGCTTCCGGATTATGGAAGGAAATGGCCTGGATAATATCGTGCCGGCTCTCCGCAGCGCCTGGAATCACGTCAAATCCGAGTTTCTCATAAATATCCGCCGCAAATATGGCCCCCTTTAACGCGCCGCTCACGACGACGGGAGCCAGAAACAGCCCCTGGTAGAAAGACTGGATCACGCCCAGGGACGCCCCGACCTCTTTGCCAAGTCCCGGCGAAGTCAGCCGGTATGCCGCATTTTCCACGCATTCTTTTTTTCCGACGATATAACCGCCGATGGGGGCGAGCCCGCCCCCCGGGTTTTTTATCAGCGAACCGACGATCATGTCCGCGCCGACGTCAAGGGGCTCCCGCTCCTCCACAAATTCCCCGTAACAGTTGTCCACCATGCAGATCAGATCCGGCCTGATATTTTTCAGAAATGAAATCAGCTCCCCGATTCTTTCGACCGAGAGCGTCGGCCTGGTGGCATAGCCTTTGGAACGCTGGATGGTCACCAGCTTTGTGCGTTCGTTTACGGCTGCTCTTATCGCCTCATAGTCGAAACCGCCGTCGCTCTTTAAATCGGCCTGGCGGTAGGTGATGCCGTATTCTGCAAGCGAACCCTTCGAATGACGGATGCCGATCACTTCCTCTAAAGTATCATAGGGTTTTCCAACCGGGGAAAGCAGCTCGTCTCCCGGGCGCAGATTCGACAAAAGCGCCAGGGCGAGCGCATGCGTGCCGCAGGTGATCTGTGGGCGGACCAGCGCATCTTCCCCGCCGAAACAGGAAGCATATACTTTTTCCAGTGTATCCCTGCCCGGATCGTCGTAACCATACCCGGAACTCATCTGAAAGCATCCGGTGCTCACCCGGTTGTCCTGCATGGCTTTTAATACTTTCATCTGATTATATTCTGCCCGCCGGTCAATTTCAGCAAATCGTTCCTTTAAGACTTCTTCTGTTTTTTTCCCAAATTCATATACCTCCCCCGAAATGCCAAGGCGTTCGTATTGTGCTTTAATGATATCGTCCATCCAGGCCCTCCCATAAATTCCCTTATCTTACGTAAATGTTTTTTTCCGAGAGAATGCGCAGCATTTCATCCAGCAATTCGGATTCCCGGCAGTGAAATCGTTCTTTTTCCAGCCAGACGACATCCCGCTCCCTGCCAAACCAGGTGAGCTGTCGTTTGGCAAAATGTCTTGTCTCCCGCTTTATGATGCGCACGGCTTCCTCAAACGCAAGCGGACCGTCCAGATAATCGAAAATTTCTTTATAGCCTAAGCCCTGCATGGAAACCATTTCCCTGCGGCACCCCATCTGCCGAAGCCTTTTTACTTCATCCACCAGACCTTTTTCGATCATTTCATCCACCCTCTGGTCGATTTTTTTGTATAGTTCCGGTCTTCTTTCGTTTAAGACAAAATAGGCAAAATTGTAAGGAGATGTCCTCTCCCGTTCTGTTTTGTTGTGCTCTGATATTTTTTCCCCTGTGAGGTGATAATATTCCAGCGCACGGACGACACGCTTGATATTATTGGCATGAATCGCTTCCGCGGATTCGGGATCCAGACGCTTGAGCATTTCGTGGAGAGATGCGGCTCCTTTTTCTTCTGCCTGCTCCAGCAGCTGTCTGCGGTACGCAATATCGCACTCCTGCCTGGAAAAATGGATGTCGTAAAGCAGCGCCTGGATATAAAAACCGGTTCCCCCCACAACGATCGGGATTTTGTTTTCTTTGTATATTGTTTCCAGATACCGCTTCGCCATTCCGGCGAAACGGACCACGTTAAATTCTTCCTTCGGGTCGAGCTCCCCGATCAGATAATGCGGGATTCCCTGCATTTCTTCCGATGTGATCTTCGCAGAGCCGATATCCATATATTTATACACCTGCATCGAATCCGCCGAGATTACGGCGCCGTTGATCTTTTTCGCGAGTGCAACCGAGAGCGCGCTCTTTCCCACGGCGGTAGGTCCGGTGAGAATCACCATTTTTTTCTTTTCCATATCTCTTCCCTCCCTGCCACGGCATTTTCAGCACAGGCGCCGCTTCCCCTGTTATACAAAATCAAACAGCGAGAGCTGGTTTGATTCCGGGATATCCCCGAGCAGCCCCATATCTCCCATCAGATCAATGACGGTTTTTGTCACCTTGGTGCGCTGTCTGAAGTCGTCTTTTGACAGAAACGCCCCGTCTTTTGCGGCTTCCGCCACGGCGACGGCCGCATTGTCCCCCATCCCGTCTATGGTGTTGAGCGCCGGCATCAGTTTTCCGTCAAAAATCTGAAACCGGTCCGGTTTTGCCCGATAGATGTCGATCGGCAGAAATTCAAATCCTCTCGCATACATTTCCTGCACGATTTTCATGTCACGGTACGTATCCTGCTCCTTTTTGGAGAGCGCATCTTTTCTCCGTGTAAAGTCGTTGTAAAAATATTCCAGGCGCTCCTTCCCCTGGCACATGATCTCATAACTGAACCCGGTGGCGCGGATGGAAAAATAAGCCGCGTAATATGCAAGAGGATAAAAAACCTTACAGTAGGCGATGCGCCATGCCATCATGACATAGGCCGCCGCGTGTGCTTTCGGAAACATATATTTGATTTTTTTGCAGGACCAGATATACCAGTCGGGAACGTCGTGTTTTAACATTTCTTCTTCCCACTCCGGCTTTAATCCTTTTCCCTTCCGCACCGATTCCATAATGGTAAATGCCTGTTCGCTGTCAAGCCCCATCTGGATGAGATAAATCATAATATCGTCACGCGTACAGATGGCCGTGGAAATCGTCGCTTTTCCCTCCTCAATCAGTGTCTGTGCATTTCCAAGCCACACGTCCGTGCCGTGGGAGAGACCGGAAATACGGATCAGATCGGAAAATTCCTGTGGTTTTGCGTCGAGAACCATCTGCATCGCAAATTCGGTTCCAAATTCCGGAATGCCAAGGCAGCCCAGCTTAATCCCGTGAATATCTTCCGGCGTGATCCCAAGCGCCGTCGTATTTTTAAACAATGACATGACCGACGCGTCGTCGAGCGGGATTTCTGTCGGATCGAGTCCTGTCAGGTCCTGGAGCATACGGATCATCGTCGGATCATCGTGCCCTAAAATGTCAAGCTTCAACAGGTTGTGATCAATCGAATGATAATCAAAATGCGTTGTAACTGTCGCCGTTGTCATATCGTTTGCCGGGTGCTGTACCGGGGTAAACGTGTTGATTTCCTCCCCGACCGGAAGGACGACAATGCCTCCGGGGTGCTGTCCGGTCGTCCGCCGGACGCCGACGCACCCCTGGACGATGCGGTCGATCTCACATTTCCGCTTGTGTATGCCCCGCTCTTCGTAATAATTGCGGATATATCCGAACGCCGTCTTGTCCGCCAGCGTGCCGATGGTTCCGGCGCGGAACGTCTGTCCGTAGCCAAATATCACTTCACAGTAGGCGTGCGCCTTACTCTGGTATTCACCGGAGA
>CANDFU010000045.1 GCA_947384095.1 uncultured Roseburia sp.
AGATGACGAGAGGTGACTGGAGTTCAGACGTGTGCTCTTCCGATCTATCGACGTGCGCAGCGTAATAGCCACTTTCTGGAATCCAAAACGTTCTGTCAGCTTCTGCGCCACCTCTTTGTAGCCCTCTTTGTTCAGCTCGCCTGCTGTCACCTCGGTTCCCTCAGACTTGATTCCGAACACATCGTTTGCATCCTCTTCGTTGGAAATGCAGACGTCCACATATTTACAGAGCTCGCCCATCACCTGGCCGGCCTTCTCCTTTGACCACAGCTTGTTGCGGTAGTTTAAGTCGCAGCTCACCGTGATGCCTTTTTCCTTGGCCGCCTTGCAGGCCTCTAAGCAGATTGCAGAGACATTATCTCCGAGCGCCGGCGTAATCCCGGTAAAATGGAACCAGTCCGCCCCCTCAAAAATCTTGTCCCAGTCAAAATCATCTGTCGTCGCCGCCGCGATAGAAGATCCTGCGCGGTCATAGATAACCTTCGACGGACGCTGGCTTGCCCCCTTCTCCAAAAAGTAAATGCCTACCCGGTCGCCGCCGCGGACGATATCCGATGTGTCCACGCCGTAACGTCTGAGCGCATTTACGCCAGCCTGTCCGATTTCATGCGCCGGAAGCTTCGTGACGAAGCTCGCCTCCATCCCGTAATTCGCCAGGGATACCGCAACATTCGCCTCGCCGCCGCCATATGTAGCGCCATAGGATTCCGCCTGCAGGAAGCGGTAATATCCCTCCGGCGCAAGTCGGAGCATGATCTCACCAAATGTGACAACTTTCTTTGCCATGTTAAAACCCTCCTGATCATATGTGTTTCACAATGTGAAACTGTGTTTCATAATTTACAACTCTATTATACCACCGAAACATGGAATGTCAAACATGTTTTTATTTCCGTGCAAAAAAACTATCCTTCCCAGTCCGCCCGCCGGATAATCCCGACGCCAAGCGGATGCGGCCCCGTGTGCACGCCGATCGTGGCGCCGATCTGATAGACGCCGATCTCTTCGATACCAAGCCGTCTTCGCACCAGGCCACTTAACATCTCCTTAAACCGCAGCGCCTCCTCGTAATCATAGCCATAGCCGACGGCAAAGCTGTATTCTCCGGGCCGTACGCTGCGCTCGTCCAGATAATCTTCAAGCAGTCCGATCACCTTCTGCATGGATTTTTCACGGCTCCGCGCCAGCCCCGAACTGAAAATTTCCCCTTCCCGCAGGGTGATGAGCGGCTTGATCTTCAGCGCACTTCCGGCCAGTCCCGCCAGCTTTCCGATTCTGCCGCCGTGCTTTAAATAATCGATATTTCCGATCGTAAAGAAAATCCGCCCGCTCTCCCTGATTTCGAGAATGCGCCGTACAATCCTCTCATACTCCCAGCCCAGATCCCTGAGACGGCAGACCTCCAGCACATACAGCCCCTGAAGAACCGTATTGACCGTCGCATCGATCACGGTAATCTGCGCGGCAGGAAAATCCTCGAATACCATGTCCCGCGCCGTGGACGCCGACTGCATCGAGCCACTGAATTTCGACGTGATACAGATGCAGATCACCGGTGTCCCTTCCTTCGCCAGGGGCAGGAAAACCCGGTAATAATCGTCCACAGACGGCATCGACGTTTTGGGAAAAATACCCGGGTTGTCCACCATCTTCTGATAAAACTCACGGATATCAAGCTCGTCAATCTCTTTCTGATACGTCTTGCCGTCGAAGGAGACATAAAAAGGCACCACCCTGATATCATTTTTGTCTGTCATCTCTCTGGAGAGATCCAGCGAACCGTCGCTGACAATCGAAATCTTATTCCCCATTCTTACCCTCATTTCTACAATTGTTGCAATATATACCCTTCCCGGAAAGCCCCGGCGGTGCGCCGCGTCAGCGGCGCATGCAGCCTTATTACGAAAACAGGGAACGGAAAAAATCGCCGATGGACGAAAACATATCCGATATCGCGTCCATAATCTTTGCAAAAATTCCGCTGCCGCTTCCCCCGTCATTCTTAAATGAATCGTAAAGTGTTCTGGCGTAGTCAACCAGCCCGTCCAGATCTATCCCCAGAGAAGTGATCTTGAGAAGAAGATCGATAATCTGTCTCCGCTCCTCCTCATTCAGGGTCACATTATATTTTTCACACGCCTCGTCAATGACTTCATTGATCCCCGCTTCATCCGAGAGATCCTTTTCCGCGATCACAGACTTGATATAAGCGACAAACTCTTCCACTTCCTGGTCGGTAAGCCCTTCCATCGACTCCTCCAGCCGGCCCGTGACAACAATTTCATTTAAAGCCACATCCACGATACTGTCATCAATTACCTCCCCGGTAATCTCCTGGTATGCCTTGAAAATCCCGACGAGAGCAGCCGTTCCGGATATTCCCGCCGGCCCGGCCACAATAATATCCGCATCTTTTACGCCCGCTGTCGTCAGCGCGTTTTTGTACATTCCCACGGTGCAATACGTGATATTCGTCGTGGATATATTTAATCCGCTCCCCTTCTCCCGCTTTACAATCACCACCGAAGAAAGCGCCCTGCTTCCGATCTTAGAAGATGCGATATAGGAATCGAGATACTGGTGTTCCTCAGCGTTCGTCACATAAACGACGTCATATCCCGAAAGCCCGGCCGGATCAATCCCCATAATGGAGAGCACTTTCTGCCGCTGCGCATCCGATAAGTCCGCGCCCAGCGCCAGATACGGCCTGTCATTTTCTTTGATCACGACATCGTCATTATTTTCATCCGCGATAATCGTCCCCTCCACGGGAAGCTCATCCGCTTTTTCACCGCCGTCCGCCGGTGCATCCGCTCCGTTTACGATCGTTCCCTTTACCTGGGTATCGCCCTTCTGAGAAGCCTCCTCCGGCGCCGCTTCCGGCCGGCCCGCTTCCTTTGTCCCGCCGTCCGCCGACGGCTGCCCGGCCGGGGCGTCCTCGGTATTTCCGGCCTTCTGCAGCTCTTCCGGCTGATCTGCGCCTGCATGATCCGCCGCGCCGCTTCCAGGCACATCTTCCCCCGGTATATCTTCCTGCGCTCCCCCATCCCGCACTTCGACGGCTCCCGCCGTCTGTATTCCCGTCGTATTCCGCCGTCCGGCCGCCAGAACATCCGCCGCAGGCAGTGCGGCGATTAAGAACGCCATAAGCAGGCAAAACCCTCTCTTTTTCACTTTCCTCTCACCTTCCTTACATCAGACCGGCAGCGGGCCAAAGCCAGTTCAGCCGTCTTTTATGATCTATGTCAGACGCGCGTTCAGCCACGCCGCAATATCGGCGAACACCTGCTGCCTGTCCGTCTCATTTAAAATCTCATGCCTGTCATTCTCGTACAGCCTGAGCGTCACATCGGACATCCCGGCCTCCCTGTACATCGCATAGACCTTCCGGACGCCTTCCCCGAGATCACCCACAGGATCCTCTGCGCCGGACACGAGAAACAGCGGGAGTCCCTGCGGCATCTTCCGGATATGCTCCATCTGATTGTCGAACAAAACAGCTTCCATCAGCCCCCGGTATCCATTGAGCGTAAACAAAAAAGCACAGCGCGGATCCGCATAATACTGCTTTACCAGTTCCGCATCCTTCGTCAGCCAGCTGTTCGTGACATCCTTTCCGTAAAGATCATACTTTTTATAGGGCTTTGTATAGGAAAGCGACTGCAAAAACGCACTCCGGTAATGCCACCCGCGAAAACAGGCAAACAGTTTACACAGAAAAATCCCCAGCTTCATCGTCCCATCGGGCATACATCCGGTTCCCATAATCACGGCTCCGTCAACCCCGTCCGGATGCAGACAGAGATATTTCCGAAGCATATAAGATCCCATGCTGTGGCCCAGCATGAAATACGGAATTCCCGGATTCTGCCGCTGTACGTTGGTTCGCAGCCTGTGCATATCCTCCACGACCGTATCGCTCGGGTTTTCCGCAAAATATCCCCAGTCATCCTCCGAAATCACCGACTTTCCGTGGCCCAGATGATCATGCCCCACGACCAGAAAGCCCTGGCCGTTTAAATATTCTGCAAACGCACGATAACGCCCGATATGCTCGACCATGCCGTGCGTGATCTGCAGGACGGCACGGCAGTTTCCGTCACCCGGCCTCCATTCCACCCCATGGATGGTTGTCTTTCCATCGGCAGATAAAAAATGGATCTGTCTCTCTATCGTCATGCCATCCCTCCGTTTTGTCTCTTCCACCCCCGCCTTCCTCCACGGTCCGCCCGGTGTGGATTTTTCTCTTCATATATCGGCATCCCCTGCCCTGCCGCAGAGTCCGGAACAGATCTCCTTCAGCTCCTTTAAGCATTCCTTCTGCGCCTCATACTCGTTCCGGATATCCTCCATCTGAAGCTGCATCCGTTCTCTGATCTTGAAAAGCTCCCGCTCCGACTGCTGCAGCGCGTCTGCCTGCACGACAACCGCGTCCGGAAGCATTTCCCGCAATTTCAGCTGGCTGACCTCATACGTCGCCATACTCTGCATACTGTCGCGCATCAGTTTTCCCATGGAGATATTATTGTCTTTTAACAGCTCATTTAAATGGCGGATCTGCTCTTCGAGCGTCTCCCACTTTGCGTCGGCATCCTTAAGCTTCTCCTCAAGTATCCGCGCTTCCCTGTCATAATATTCGGAGCAGGAACAGATTTCCTCGGCAGCCGAGACAAACTTCCTCCCCGCCTCGCCCATCCTTCCAGCCTCGATCGCTGCGTTCAGGGAAATGACCGTCATGCTTTTGGAAAAATCCTTCATCCGCTCCACACTGGCCATCAGCTCCTTCGAATCCTCCCTGACAGAAGACGGCGCCTCGGAAATGTGCTTCATCGGCGTCGTAAAATGCTTATTGTTCTCCACAATCTCCATAATCCGCTCATTCTGTTTGCGCACCTGCTCTAAAAAAACAGAATGATTCACCTCAAAAGTCCCGACTCCGTTATTCAGCTCCATCATGGCTCCGTGAACATCCTCCGCCGCGCTCCCGCTGTCCCCGGAAAGCTCTCCGACCTGCCGTATGTGCTCTTTTACCTGCTCCATATCACGCTCCATCTGTCCGCGTGACTCTTCTATCCGGGAAAAGTGTCCCATAACCTCGCCTTTTAAGCCGGATATCCACGACAGCTTTTCCTCCATGCGGGCGCACTGCCCTTTTGTCCGCTCAAGTTCTTCCTCTAAGGCTTTTTCTTTCTTACCGCTAAACATAGTTGTTCCTCCAGGTTTTCTTACTGATAATTGCGAATCACCAGCTGTACATACTCCGTCCCCCGATAATCATTAATCTCCGGATCATACACAACCGACATCCTGATACCGTTCTCCTGCCCGCGAAATGCTTTTTCAATCTCCTGTGTCCCGTATTTCGCGGCATAATATTCCTTCCACGCGTCAATATCGCCAAAATAGACGGCGGAAACGCTTCCCCCCTGCTCCGTCGCCAGTTCAAGACGCAGAACATTCTGATTCCTGCCGACGACATGTGCCCGCCTTACGCGCAGGCCCTTATCCGCAAACCGGGGCCCGCTGTTTCCCTTTCCAAAAGGCGCCAGCAGGGAAAACTCCCGCACAAGCCGTACATCCGGATAATCTGCCGGCATCGCAACGTCTATCTTTATCTTAGGGATAAAATCCTCATCTGTCAATTCACAGCAGGCATTTATTTTTTTTCGAAAAATGTCGACGTCCTCCCCGGAAAGGGAAATTCCCGCCGCCATCGGGTGCCCGCCGAACCTTGTAAAAAGTTCCCGGCACTTGCACAGCTCGTCATACATCGGATACCCCTCCACCGAGCGGCCGGAACCTTTGATCCCCTCCTCTCCCCTGGTGAGGATAAACGTCGGCCGGGCAAACGCTTCACGGATCCTCCCTGCAATGATTCCGGCAAGACTTTCATGAACATCCTTCAGGTACACCACCAATACCTTCTCTCCGGCGTTTCCTTCTGCAATCACCTCTTTTGCCCGCTCCACGCCCTCCCTTGTCATACTCTTCCGCTGGATGTTTAGCTCGATCAGCTCCTCTGCAATTTTCCCTGCACTGATATCATCCTCCTGCAGGAACAGATTCAATGATATTTTCGCCGTCTCCAGCCTGCCTCCGGCGTTGATACATGGTCCCAGAACGAAACCGATATGATAACTGTCCACCTGCTCCGGCTCCAGTCCGTTTTTTCGGATCAGGGCCCGCATGCCCGGATTTTTCGTCGCATGAATCTGCTTTAACCCCTCGCGCACAAGAATCCGGTTCTCATCGTTTAATTCCATCACGTCCCCGATTGTCGCAAACGCCGCGTTTTCCAGAAACAGATACGCTTCTTCCGCCGGAATCCCGTTCTTCTCATATAAAAGCTGAATCACCTTGAGCGCAACGGCGGCTCCGCAGAGGCCGTCATACGGGTAGCCACACTCCGGCTGCTTCGGATTTACGACGGCGTCAGCCTCGGTTTTCAAATAACGCCGCCTCCCGTCCCTCTCTTCGTAAGGCATTTCATGGTGGTCCGTCACCAAGACCGTCATCCCCAGCGCCTTTGCCTGTGCAATCTCCGCCAGCGCTGCAATCCCGTTGTCACATGTTACGATCGTGTCAACCCCGTCGGCGTCCGCTTCCGCAATCAGACGGCTGTTAAGTCCATAACCGTCCCGCATGCGCTCCGGTATCTGTACGCCGACCCGCCCCCCGCAACGGCGGATTCCCCGATATAAAATGTAGGAAGCCATCACCCCGTCAATGTCATAATCCCCGATAATACGGATGGAATCCCCGTTTTTTATTTTCTGCGTCAGAATCTCTGCAAGCTTATCCCCATCCTTTAACAAATGCGGATCGTAAAGATCGCCCAGTCCTCCGTTCAGATATTTTTCAATCGCTGCATCTCCGACGACCTCCCGGTTGCGGATCAGCCGCGCCGTCACCGGATGAATGCCAAACCGCCGCGCAATCGCCGCGAAATCCGCGCCCTTTCTTATCACAAACCATTTTTCCATATGTATTCCACTCCGCCGTCTCAAAACTTTATTTTTTACCCGTTCACCCTGGCGTACGATTCATGACCCACGGATCCTGTTATCATCTTATCAGACATGGGTGAAAAAAGAAACGTCTATTTTACGCGCTGCGCGCATCCTCGTTAATGCTTTTCTATCATTGAAATGACAAAAAGCAGCAGTAACCCCCATGTTCCCTGCTGCTTTCTCATCAGACTGCAATGATTTATGCCAATTCTGCGATTCTCGTGACTGCGACGTATATTTCCGAGATCCGATACCAGGTACGGTAATCAATGACTCCCGTAACCGGCAGACCGAAAACCTCCTGAAATTTTTCCACCGCATCACTCGTCGCATTGCCGTATATCCCGTCCGGCGTGATCCTTGGAATCGCCGGATAAGTCTGGGAAATCCTCGCCAGCTGTTCCTGCACCTGACGCACCTTATCCCCCGTGGAACCGACGGATAAATCGACTCTCGGCCAGGACGCCGGAACGCCGGAGATCTCTTCCGCAGAATTGATATATATGCTGTTTCCGTAATAATAGCGCAATATCTCGATTGCACTGTAATTCTGGTCTCCCAAAAACTTGCTGCCCCACTGACTCAGCCAGTTGCTGCATGTCACCCGCTGTCCGTCGCAGTACTGCGTCAGAATCGGCTGTCTGACATTGGGTCGCGAGAGATAATTCTGAAACATCTCATCCACAATATTTGAGATGTTCTGGAAAATGTTTCTCCCATACATGAATTTCTGATCGTAGGCGGTAGACGATGTAATCGTAAAGCCATATCCCTTGTTCCGATACCATTCGGTATAGACACGGTTCATCGTAAAGGACATAATCGCGAGAACATTCGCGCGGATTGAAGCGTCCGGCCATGTGGAATAGATCTCACTGGACGCCACATTTTTGATATAATCGCGGTAACGCACGTAATAGTCTCTTGCCGTCGTATCCGACGGCGCCCCGTCATGTACAATGACATATTCCGGCACGACGACCCTGCTCAATACGATCTCCCCGGACTCCGTCACCGGCTTGATCTCGGATTCCGCAATCTTGGGCGGATACTCCCCAAACAGCGTGTGAACCGGTATCACAATATTGTCTACCGGGTTTCCCGGCGCTTCCTCCCTTTCCATCCGGACCTCCTGCAGCGCAAGCTGGTCTGAAAAGACTTCAATGCCGGAAATATTGATCGGACGATATCCCTCTGCAGAGACCTGAATGGTATACTCGGCATAGGGCTGGCTCTCACTTGGCTCCATCGAATATTCAAGCGGAGGCGCAGCAAGCGCAATTTGTTCAGACATTCCGGAATCATCCGTATTCACCTCTTCCACTGTCCCTTCCGGATCCCCCGAATAAGAAATCGTAATCCGGGCATCCTTGATCGGACTATTCGACCCGGTTCCGATCACCTGTATCTTCAAGGCTCCCTGGTCCACATCGTTGTTCTGTGTATATCTGATATCTGGCATAAAACCTCGTCATCACGACACATTTTATTTATATTATATGCCCCAGACGCCCGGATGTGCACAGGAACAGGGAATCACATATTTTTTTGTGGTTTAAATTCCCTCCACGACCTCCTTTATCTCTCTTTTTTCATGATCCGACAGCTCTAAGCTCTCACACAGGCACGCGATGAACTCCGCGGCGCTCCCGCGGTTCCAGAACTGAACATACCCCTTCAGCAGCGTTCCCTTATACTCCTCCTCCTTAAGCAGTGGACGATAAAAAAATGTCCGTCCTTTCCGGTACATGTCCAAATACCCTTTCTTTACCAGCCTTGCCACAAACGTGGAGACCGTCTGCAACTTCCATGTCTTATCGTACTTCTGATTGACGATCTCCATAAGCTCTTTCACCCCAAGTTCCTCTCCGGAGTCCCAGATACATTTCATTACCATCTGTTCACAATCTGATAACGTTGTTTTTTCCATGTAAGTTTTCCTCCATCATTTTCTTTGTATACAATCTCTTGTACATTCAGATATGCGACCCGG
>CANDFU010000046.1 GCA_947384095.1 uncultured Roseburia sp.
CGATCGGGACGGGTTCTCTTAAGATATCGTACCCCTCCTCAAAACACCGCTTCCGGATGTGTGGAAAATGTCCCGCGATGATTTCTTCCGGAACGGACTCAAAAGACAAAAACTCGTGATCGCAGCCTTCCAGCTCCATCTGGTCATGGATGGCTTTTGTCACGACATCCCGCGGCAGCAGCTCGTTGACAAAACGCTCCCCACGGTGATTGATCAGAACCGCTCCCTCCCCTCGCGCCGACTCGGAGATCAAGAAACTCCTCCCTGGTTTTCTGCTGTAGAGGCAGGTCGGATGAATCTGCACATAATCCATATGCTCTAAGAGCACACCATGTTTTTGCGCGATCCGGCAGGCGTCCCCGGTGAGCAGAGGATAGTTCGTGGAGCGCTCATAAAGCCCGCCGATCCCCCCTGTGGCCAGCACCGTGTCCGCAGCATGGATGCGGAGCGTCTCCCCGTCCGCCGCCCTTGCCGTCATGCCGGCACACTTCCCGGCGAAAGTCAGAAGATCGGTCATCTCCGTATGCTCCATGATCGTGACATTCGGGCACTTCTTCACGGCGGCAAGAAGCGTCGTCGTAATCTCCCTTCCCGTGATATCCTTGTGAAAACAGATGCGCGGCCTGGAATGAGCGCCCTCCCTCGTGTAAGCCAGGGTTCCGTCCGCATTCTTTTCAAAACGGACGCCCAGGGCCATGAGATGATCAATAATCCCGCGGCTTGCACGTATCATCAGATCAACGCTCTCTCTGCGGTTTTCATAGTGTCCCGCCCGCATGGTGTCCTCAAAATAGGCATCGTAATCCTCCTCGTCATAGAGAACGGAGATCCCTCCCTGCGCCAACATGGAATCGCAGCATTCCAGATCCCCCTTGGAGAGCATCAGCACCCTTTTATCCCCCGGGAGATGCAGCGCAGTGTATAGTCCGGCGACGCCGCACCCGGCAACCGCCACATCATAATATAGCTCTTTCATAAATTCCTCATTTCTTCCCTGCAAGCACAAGCATCTTTCGCAGGGACTCCCCGGCCGTTTCCGACAGATGTTCTCCCATCGGCCGCACTTCGTTTTTCCCGTTTTTCAGGACGTCCATCACCCCGTCCAGCGTGATCTTTTTCATATTCTGACAGACCGGCTCCGTCTGTGGAAAATAAAATGCCGCATCCTCCCGCGCCTGTTCAAGCGCGAAGGAAACCCCCGTCTCCGTCCCGATAATAAATTCCTTTGCCGCGCTCTGCTTCGCATAAGCGATGATTCCGCTCGTGGAACCCGTATAATCCGCCAGCGCAAGCACCTTTTCATTGCATTCCGGATGCACCAGAACTTCTGCCGCAGGATGCTGCCCCTTTAAATCCTGTATTTCCTTTGCCGACATCTCTTCATGCACCGGGCAGTATCCGTCGTGAAAGACAAACTCTTTCTCCGGCACCTGCGACGCCACATAGCGGGCCAGGTTTTTATCCGGAATAAACAGGATATGCCGGTCGGGCAGCTTTTTTACAATCTGTACGGCGTTTGCCGAAGTCACACACACATCGGACCATGATTTCACCTCGGCCGTAGAATTGATATAGCAGACCACCACCAGATCGGGATATTTTTCCCGCGCCGCATCCACCGCCTCTTTTGTCACCATATGCGCCATCGGGCAGTCTGCCGACGCATCCGGCATCAGAACGGTTTTGCCGGGGTTTAAAAGCTTCGCGCTCTCCCCCATAAACGACACTCCGCAGAACACAATGGTCTTCTGCGGCAGATTTACCGCCATCTCGCTGAGATAGTAGGAATCGCCTACGTAATCCGCGACAGCCTGCACCTCGGGAAGCGTGTAGTAATGCGCAAGAATCACAGCGTCCTTTTCCTGCTTCAGCCGTTCGATCTCTTCCTGTTTTGTCATAATCATCCTCCAGGCCGTCAAGGCCGTCAAGCTTATTTTCCACACTATAGCATATAACTTTACACCTGACAAGACAGTTTGTCAAAAACTTTTATACAGAACAGACTTTCGCAAAAACTGCTTGCACACCGTCCCGTTTGCGTCTATAATATCTCCGGTACGCCCGCGGGCTGCGATAACCCGCACCATAAACCCCGACAATACGGCATGGAGGATACTTATGAACAAAAAAGATATTCTTGAACTAAAAAAGCGGCTGAAAAAAGACGCCTGTACCTTCACCAGGCTGTGCGGCTGCTATGTGGACGCTGACCGCCGCAAGGTCACTTCCTTCGGCCAGACCTTTCTCAATCTGGATGACGAAGAACTCTTTAAATACCTGGAAATCGCTAAAAAAGTTTTTTCAGGCGCCCCCGGCAATAATCTCCTTGAACTGGAGTTTCCGACAGCCGAGGAGGCTGCTGGCGGAAGACAGCAGTTTCTTATGGGTCTGAAAGAAAGCGCCTTAAAAAACGACGACCTGATGGAAGCATTCTTTGACCATGTCATCGACAGTTATCGGTATACAGGCAATTACCTGATCCTGCTTTTCCATGACGCGTACGACGTTATGACGCGTACCACGGATCACAACAACCTCGACGAATCCGAAGAGGTTTATGAATACCTGCTCTGCGCCATCTGTCCCGTCACTCTCACAAAGCCGGGGCTGGGCTACCTTGAAGGGGAAAACCGCATCGGCCCGCGCGTCCGCGACTGGGTTGTGGGCATGCCGGACACCGGTTTTGTCTTCCCGGCGTTTACCGACCGCAGTGCAGACATCCATTCGGTCCTCTTTTACACAAGAGATACCAAAGCCCCGCACGCGGAATTTATGGAGTCCGGTCTGGGCTGTGACCCGAAAATGACGGCTACCGAGAAAAAACTGACTTTTCAGAGTATTGTAAAAGAAGTAATCGGAGAGGATGACGACAAAAGCGACGCGCTTTTTATCAATATCCAGGGAAACCTCAACGACAGGATCCCCGTCAGCGAAGAAGCGGAAGAACCGGAACCCGTTGTCATCACCTCCGCCGCGATCACCGATATTCTCACGGAAAGCGGCGTTCCGGAGGAACAGACCGCCGTCATCGGAAAAACCTATGAAAACGTTTTTCGCGAAGAACCGCCGGAAGCCGGGCAGCTCGTGGATCCAAGGCTCGTGGAGGAAGGCGGAAGGCGCAGGGAAAAACTGGATCTCATTCATCAGGTTGAAAATTTAAAGCAGCAGCTGAACGACACCCGCCTGCTTCCTGTCTCAGACAGCGCAGACGAAGAGGCCGGGACCGTAAAAACATACGACGTCATTTTAAGAGTAAAGCCGGAGAAAGTGGAACAGATTCACTCCCAGATGATCGGTGGAAAAAAATGTCTCGTTATCCCGATGGATGAGGATGAACACGCCGCCGTCAACGGCGTCAACACGACCGTCTGATACGCCCGACGCGCGTCAGAAAAGGCTGTCCGCACCTTCTTTTACCGTTGGTGCAGACAGCCTTTTTTCGTTCCGGCAGCCTTATTCAATACTCAGCTTCTCCTTGATATAATGCTCCATATCCTCTCTGGGAATCCCCAGCGTCAGAGACAGCTCGCTGAAAAGCTCATTCTCCGCCGCCCTCATATACCGCTCGTCGAGCGTGGTAACCTTCTTTCCCTGCGCAATGCGCTCTTTTTTCCGCAGGTACAGCGTCTTTACAATACTGACCCAGGCACGATAATCGCAGGTGCGCATCGCTTCTTTGTACTTTGTCTCCCTCTGCTTGTCGTCCGGCACCCACAGAAGCTCGATCTGTGGAAGCTCCTCGATCAGTCTGCCCGCTTCCTCCTTTGAAATCATCCTGCGCATGGCGATCTTGGAATTATCCGTCGGTGCATAAACCCGCCCGTTCGAATCACAGACCGGATCCAGAACATAATAAAGACGCTCCTTGTCCGCCCCCGCCATATCTATATGTGTAATATCCTTCACCTGGCACACGCCCTTGTTTCCGTAAACAACATATTCCCCGATCTCAAACATTGATTGCTACCCCCCGGCTTTTTGTTTGTCAAATGTCTGACTTTATTTTATCATGAAAGCCGTTGTAGTGTCAGTAAATTTAAGATTCTTTTATAAATTTTGTGAAAATATGCCAAAAAACCGACGGCCCATACATTGTCTATTTTTTCCATGAAAAAAGTACCAGCACCAGGCCTTTTCATGAAAAAAGTACCACTCCGCGCGGATACATTTCTTTCCCGGCCCTACCGCTCCTCCGTACCGGATACTTTTTCTTCCGGCGTCTGCGTATCCAGGATTTCCTCCTCCGGCGCCTGTGTGTCAGGACCCTCTTCCGGCACCTCCGTATCCGCCGCTTCAGCCGTGTCCGCTGCCGGTTCCTCTCTGACCGTCACATGCTCCATCACGGTATCCAGGGCGCGGTCATAGCGATAAAGTTCCCTCACATAGGCCTCTCCGTAGTCCCGGTCTCCGTAGCCGTACGCCTTATACATCTCATCCACAGAGCCATAGCCGCTGCCCGTCGCCGCGCCTTCCACAAAGGAAAGATACGCCTCCTCTTCCACCTTCGTGCCCAGTTCGTCCGCAATCGCTTCCATGATCAGCTCTAAGGCAATCCCCTCTTTCATGCCTTCTCTCCAGCCGTTCTCCGCCTCTTCCACGCTCTTTCCGTAATACGTAGAAAGATACTCCTCCAGCCTGCTCTCATCTCCCTCACAGTTATCTGCGATAACCTGCTTTTTGTAATCGCTCACCCGCGCAGCCAGATAGTCCTCCGGTACATTGACCGTACAGTTATCCACAAGATACTGCTGGACCGCATTGTAAGAATCCCTCTTTTTGTTATAAGAAGCCGTGCTCTCGAGATAAGTGCGGATCTGCTCCTTCATCTCTTCCACGGTATCCGTCTGAAACTGCTCCTTTACAAACGAATCGTCCACATTGTCTGCCGTCACTTCTTTCTGAATCGAATTTACCGTAAACGTAAAGACGACCGCCTTTCCGGCAAGATCCGCATTGCCATAATTTTCCGGAAACGTGACGTCGCAGTGTAAGACGTCTCCCACCGACGCGCCTTTCAGCCCTTCCGTAAACCCTTCAATATAAGGGACGGTGCCGTCCGCCGAAGAATTATTGTACACATCGATATTCTGCGCCTCTGCCGTGCCGCCTTCAAAAGCCGTTCCGTCGAGTTTCCCCACATAATCGACATTTACGATGTCTCCCTCGCCGATCACCGTCTTCTCCTCATCCGCTGTATAATAAGGACCGTTCGACGCAAGCATGTTTTTAAAATATGCATCCACGTCTCCTGCTTCCACCGCATAGTCCCCGCTGATCGTCACTTCAAAACCGCTGTAGTCGCACAGCGTCACATAATCCTTTGCGCTCAGATCAAACGCTCCGCTGGCCGCCGTCACATTCTCATCTTTTCCCTCTGTGATCTCCGTCCCTTCAGCCCCGTTCACCACGCCTTCCTCTCCTTCTTTTCCCTGACCACAGGAAGCAGCCGTTACCGCCATCATCACGCCAAGCAGCAGTGCAGCCGTTCTCTTTTTCATCAACATTACCTCCCTTTCCGCGCCGGATCGACGCTATGTCAAACCATTTTGTCGTCCACTATAACACAGTTTTTCCCGAAATAAAACCCATTGGCAGAAAGTTTCACAAATGTTTCAAAATACCCAATTGCATTTTTCTACAATCAATGATACAATGAAATGCAAATTTATTGTGAGGAGGATTTCGTCATGAGCCCAGTTACCATTGTTTTGCTGGTAATCCTAGTGTTAATGATCGCCGGTCTGATTGCCATGTATTTTCTCGGCAAAAAGGCGCAGAAACGAAAAGAAGAACAGGATGCACAGCTCGCGGCAAACGCGCAGACTGTCACCATGCTGATCATCGATAAGAAACGGATGCGGATCAAGGATTCCGGCCTTCCGCAGATCGTCATCGACCAGACGCCCAAAATGATGCGCCGCTCCAGGCTTCCCATCGTAAAAGCCAAGATCGGACCGAAAGTGATGTCGCTGATCGCAGACGAATCCGTCTACGATATGATTCCTCTGAAAAAAGAAGTAAAGGCAAGCGTAAGCGGCATTTACATAACAAAAGTCACCAGTCTGCGCGGCCCGCTCCCGAAACCAGAAGGCAAAAAGAGCTGGCGGGCAAGGCTCAAAGAGAAGGCGGCCAGCGCAAACGCACGGCTGGAAGAGGAAAAAAAGGCGCTTGAAAAAGACAATAAAAGCAAGAAAAAGAAGAAATAACCATTCTATCCTTTTTTTGCCCGGACTTCAAGCCTTATCCTACAGTCCGCGAGACGTCCCTGGTCCGCTTTTAACACATAATCCGCCATGACCCCGATGCGTGTCTCTGTTTCCCTCAGGGTGAACATCTTTGTTTCGATTTCGATCGGGAAACCGCCATACGGGGTCTGGTAGACGCTCTTAAACTTCTTATCTCTCTCAAAGATCATCTTCACTGCCACGCTACCCCGTTTTGTGATCTCCATCCGCCCCTCTTCCAGCCGGATCAGATTTTTTACCGTTCCGGAAAATCCTTCCGCCGCTTCGGCAAAGACAATATAATGTTTCCCGTCTTTTTTATAATATTCCCCGGATGCCGACGTCTCCACTGTGCCGACGTCCCCGTCCAGAGCCTGTGAGCCCGTGATTTTTATGAATATCTCTTTCGTCACCCCTGTTTTCCTCCCGCAAAACCATACCCTCACATTATAAAAGCCCTGCCCGGTTTGTCAATCTTTTATTTTTACATTTTATCATTCCCTGTCAGCCCGCGATAGAGCTGCATGGCACAGACTGCCGATACCGCACCTGCTGATGCCAGGTCCGGGCGAATGTCGTGCATATTACGGAACACGTTAATTGCCAGTATTCCAGGATTTGCCGGATTACACGCGCAACCCGGAGCTGATGTACGACCGTCTGCGTTCCTTTAAGCAACCGGGCTTTCCAACGCGCAGAAACTGATCAGCGCTTACGATAATATCCTGTTGGCGACAACAAAACAAGGCTGTTTCTTTACACAATATATGGAAACAGACAATGGCCGGAAGCCGTAAAAGCAGCCCCTTTTTCTCTCCTATCGCAGATATTCGTTTAAAAATGTCAGATATTGAAACTGTACCCGGTACTCCCCCGAGGCGAGGACTTTTTCATATTCTCCGGGAGAAAGCGTCCTGCGCAGGGACTCTTCGGCCTCCTCGTCCACAATTTCATAGACGCTGCCCGAAAAGCACATGTTCGGGTACATCACACACCACCAGTTCTTCCCGGCGCCCTCCCCGATCTCGATCTCGAGCGCCTCATACTTTCCGGCCGGAAAACGGAAGCTGCCATACTGTTTTACCGGAAAATCCGTCTCTCTCAGAGAAACCTTTACCTTGTAGTCATACCCCTCCGCCGCAACCGTCTGCCCGGCCGTCTTTTCAATCACTTCCATCTGTTCCCTGATGACTGCTTCGGACTCTTTCCGGCTCCCCGCCTTCTCCAGCAAAACGCCAAGCTTTTCCCCGACGGCGTCCCGCACTTTGATTTTAAGCGCCTGATCTTCCAGTGTATCGCTGTTTGCAAGCACATGAAACCGGATTACCTTCTCTGCGATACCCTGCTGAAGCTTTAAACGTCTCCCATACTGGACTCCCGTCAGAAGAAGCAGAACAAGATTTACCCCCAGCAGTATGTACCATATTACCTTTCTTTTTTTCATGAAAATCCTCTCCTTGTCCGAACTATTTTCTATAAGAATCAGTGCGTCAGAAGCATCGCTGGTGCCATGCCCCCTTCCTGCCCCCTGATCCTATACGAAGAAGATTCCCGTTTTTTTCCATTTTATACAGGAAATTCTGAATCCAAACATCCGCCGGAACTTTTTCTTTCATAGGAAAGTTCTTATTGCTGTGAAAAGCGACCCGCCGCAGGCGCAGAATCCGGCAGCGCCGGATTCTTTTTTCTTTCATAGGAAAGACCTTGTTGCTGTGAAGCGCCAAAGTATCTGGATTTCCTATGAAATAAAAAGCCCTCCGGGGAGGATCGCACTGCGTCGGAGAGGAAGAACGTCGCAAAAGCGACCCGCCGCAGGCGCAGAATCCGGCAGCGCCGGATTCTTTTTTATGATTCGGAGTCCGCCCGCTTCTTCAGAACATATTCTGCCACCTGCTGCGCATCCCTGCCCAGGCAGCGATATGGGAGGATAAACGCCTGTATCGCGCCATAAAAAATGTAAAGATACGCTTCTTCGGCATAAACGTTTTCGATGTCCCTGTAAGCCACATGAAACTCTCCCGTCTCGTTTTTCTCCACAATCCTGGTATCCTCAAACACAATCTCCGATTCTGCGTGATACGGCAGCTTCCCGTCTGCTTTGATCCTGTCAATATTCTTTCTGACATTTCGTTCCATCATCCTGGGAGCCCTCAGATACCAGACGACCATGCCGACTGCCAGAACGACTGCCTCTGTGGCCAGCAACCCCGGCTTTGCACCGGCAAAGAATAATACCAGAAGGAAGGAAAGCGCAAGAATCGGAAATAGGATTCTTATCATTTTCATGGAACGCTTTCCTGCCTTTGAATGATTTGCATAAAAGAGATTGAAACGAAGATAATCGTCATCCGTCAGATTTATTTTGTACTTCATGTCTGCTCCTTTTCGTGACATTGCCTATCCGGCCCCGGGCGGCTTACGCCGCCCCCTCAAACTGTTTCATATAAAGCCGGTAATACGCGCCTTTTTTCTCCATCAGCTCCGCGGGGCTTCCCTGCTCTAAGATGCCGCCCTTATCGATCACGAAAATCCGGTCCGCATTCTGAATGGTTGACAGGCGGTGCGCAATCACAAAACTGGTTCTGCCCGCCAGAAGCGCTTCAATCCCCTTCTGCACGAGAATCTCCGTGTGGGTGTCGATGCTTGACGTCGCCTCGTCGAGTATCAGGATCCGTGGCATTGAGACCATCGTCCGCGCGAACGCGATAAGCTGGCGCTGCCCGATCGAAAGGCCCGCCCCGTGTTCTTTTAACTCCGTGTCATACCCTTTCTC
>CANDFU010000047.1 GCA_947384095.1 uncultured Roseburia sp.
CCCACGTATCCAGCTTGGAAGGCTGGTGTTCTACCATTGAACTACACCCGCATATTACCTATATTATATCTGCTATTTTCATCTCGTTTATGATAGCATCTTCCGCTTCTTTTTGCAAGCCCGAAAATCAATTCCGTCCCTTTTTGTCACTTTCTTCCTTTTTATCGGAACATTCCGGACATCATTTTGTATATTCTGACCACAATCTGACGCGTCTTCGTCTTCCCGGCGGCAGGCCATTTGCGGAGAAGAAAAAGTATCCGGAATCGTCTCCTTTCCGTTGTATTTCCGGCCGTTCCCGCTTATAATATCTGACAGCGGGGACAGGCAGCAAAAACCTGCTCTTCCCTCAGAAATTCACCTCGCCAAGGCAAAGAAAGGATAAACCATGAACCAGCAAAACAACGCAAAGCCCCGCATACTTCCACTCTTTTTCCTGCTCCTTCTGCTCTGCGCCGGCTGTGCCGCCTTCTATCTGCGCGGCGCCGCGGCGCGCAGAAAAGACGCCACGGGACATACGCCCGATCTGACAAAGGAGTATGTCGTCACACAGTACGCCGATGCGAGCGGCGCGCAGGGTACCTTTTATACGATTACAGACGACCGTTCCCTTATCATCATCGACGGAGGCTGGGCGGAAAACGAGGCTGCCGTGCGCGAGGTGATCGCAAAGCACGGCAACACAGTGGACGCCTGGATCCTCTCCCACCCGCACCGCGACCACGCGGGGGCGTTCAACGCCATCTATGCCAGTCCGGACGGCATCACAATCCGAAAGATCTACGACAACGGCTTTGACTATGATTTCATCGAAGCGGCCGGGGAGCCCTACGACGATATTACCGTGATGGAGAATTATCACGGCATGACAGGGGGCAGTGCCGACGTGACGCACCTAAGGCGCGGCGACGTCCTGAATATCTGCGGCCTGACCTTCACCGTGTTAAACGCCTACGACGATGCCGTTTTAAACAATGTCGGCGATGAAAAGGACTATCAGAACAATGCCTCGCTGCTTCTTAAGGTGAGCAGCCAAAACAATAGCATGCTCTTCTGCTCCGACATCAAATACGACATGGACAATTTCCTGCTTGAAACCTGCGGGGACGCCCTTGCCTGCGACTATATACAGGCCGGACATCACGGCAACTGGTCTTTCTCGGACGCATTCTACGAAAAGACGGGCGCCTCGGTCTTCTTCTTTGACGCGCCCGCCGGGATTATGGACAACCCCGATTTTCCCGCCTGCGCCTTAAAGGAGCGCCTTCTGGAAAAAAAGAAGACGGTGCTCGATTTTCGCACCGCCCCCAACTTTATTACATTAAAATGACATGACTTTTGTATGAGATTTTTTCTATATCTGTTTCCTTTCCGTCGGAACTGTCCCATCTTTTGTATATTGTAATTCAACTTTCGTTTGTAGGTTCTTTTGGGAAAAAGCAAGAGGCGCACGCCTCTTCTGTTTCTCCTCATTTCTCCGGCAAAAATCACCGATCTGACAGGCACGCCCTCCCCCTGCATCTTCCGCAGAGATCAGCGGCCCGCCTCACATCGGTGACTTCCGCAATAAACATACCTTTGCCCCGCAAAACGCCGCGAAGCGCCCGGTTTCCGCGCAGATGCGCCTGCCCGTTCCGCTGCCAGCGGAGAAAAAATACTGCCGCAGCTTTTGTGGCAACTCCGTCCGAATTGCCTTAGTAATAGTAGTAATTTCCACCGGCCGTAATCGTATCGCCGCTCTGGTTCTGCACATACACGCGGTACTGGCCGTCGGCAGGAGCCGTAAAAGTGTGACCCAAAAGGCCTTTTCCCTCCACATAGGTGCTGTTGCCGTTGGATACCCGCATGATACCAATCCGGTAAGTACTCGTGTTCGGTATCACTGAGCAGGAAATCACAATCTTCTGCCCCGATTTTACCGAAAATGCGGAACTAACCATCCTCACGCCCGAACCGACAGACCAGTTGTTAAAAGACACCATCTCGTTCGCGTCCAGCGCCGGCATAATGTCCTCCGCCTCCGGGTTCGCGTACTCAAGCCTGTCATAAGAATCGTCCCCGGCTCCCGGCACATCGGTCTCCGAAAGTATCTGGAATCCATCCCCCGCCAATACCATGTCTTCATCCTGGTGATGAATATTCTCGAAAATATAATCATTCAGACTTGCAATCTGGCTGCCAGCCGCGTATGCCGTCGTCACATTCAGCAGCAGGAACGTAAACGCCATCGCCGCCGCAGTACCTGTCGCCATCAGCTTTACATCTTTATATCTTTTCATAAACTCTATTCTCCTTTCCAGAACCGACTTGTTCTGATAAAGCATGGAAAAGATATAGTCATCCTTCTGTTCACTCAGTGAATTTCTCATAACTTCTAAAATCATCTCAAAATAACGTGCCGCGGATACCTCTCCCTCCAGGGACCTGACGCTGCGCATGTCGCAATAGTACTCGCTCCACTCGTCGAGCAGATCCATCATGCCTTCCTTCTCTTCGGAAGACTTCGGCCGAATAATGGAATCTATATACATGCCAATCAGCTTATATGCGACATCACGGCTCTTATGATGCATAAGCTCATGGCTGAGAATCACCTTTATCTGCTGGTCCGTATAATCAGAATACGGCAGAATGATACGGCAGCGGAAGATTCCTATGATCAGCGGGCTCGCCAGCATATCATTGCGGTAGAGACCGACCTTTCTGCGAATCTTCAGCTTCTTTTTCAGCTCCAGAAAATACGCGAGGACATCCTCGTCATCCTCCGGAACGGATCCGCCGTAGATATCACGATATTTCCAGCTTTCCTTTATGTATCGCACAACCGGCTTTAAAATCATATACAGCCAGACCAGCTCCAGGCCGATCATGACCACCTTTACCGGGGTCGTGACATAAAAATTAATCTGCCAGAATCCGGCCGACTGTAAAAAGCGGTTCCTGTGCGTAATTCCGATCAGAACATATCCGAGCGGCAGTACATAAAGAAGACAGATCAGACGAAGTATCAGGTACACCACCTGCGGGTTCTGGATCCGGTAGCGCTGCTGCAGCACTTTCCAGAGAACCAGCGCAAGTGTGCCCGTACAAAATGTCAAAGCAATCGCAACAAATACCTGCTCAACCCAGTTCATCTATCTTCCTTTTGAGCCTGTCAATCTCATCCTCGGAAAGGATATCATCGCAGAGACCGCATGCGAGCGCGCCCATATCCCCCTTTGTGAAAAACCGCGCGTTCTCCTGCATCGTCGTCTTCCAGTACTCTTCCTTCGAGACGATCGGCTGATAGTAAGAATATCTGCCCTTGCGGTAGACATTCAGGAACCCCTTCTTGACCAGTCTCGACAAAAAGGTGGAGACCGTCTGCGGCTTCCAGTTCTTGCCGTTCTCCTGATTGACTCCGTTCATAATCTCCTGTAACGCTAATTCCTCTTTGGAATCCCAAATGACTTTCATAACGAGACGCTCGCATACTGAAATATCGTTTGTATCCATCTTCGTACTCCTTTCTGCACAATGACACACGGGAAATCCCCATATCTCATCATTTTCCGTTCATCAGATTTTTATACTGCCATGTACAATTTTCTTACAAGAGCAGGATTACTACATGTTCCGTTCTGCCTTTGACAGAATTGTACATATGCGTATTATAGACCAACTTGCCCAAGAAATCTATCCTCTTTCTGAAATTTTTTTAAAATTATGCAAAACTGGTACTTTTTTCCTGTCTAAATTCCTCCTTCTTCCGAAATGGAAGCGGTATGTGACATACCTTATTTCGGATGGCAGGCGCCATTTACGTCGCAGATGCCGCCCGCCGGGCATCCGGCGCATCCGCAGCCACAGGATGATTTTCCTTTTCTCCTGCCGCGCACCATACCGGCAATGACCGCCGCAACTGTCATGATCAGAATCGCGCTGATGATAAGCGTCGCGGCATTTTCCATAATCCAGACAAACATTGAAACCTCCCCTTCCTTAATACAGCATGACGCCCCGAATGAAACGGACTGCCCTGCTGCCTGCTTTCTTAAATTATACGCCCTATAAAGGCAGAAGCCCTCCGGGCAGGATCGCACTGCGCCGGAGAAGAAGTACGCCGCAGAAGCGGCCCGCCAAAGGCATTATCCCGCCGTTTTTACCTTGATATCCGCGGACAGCCTTGTCGCTTCCTTATACGGTCTGAACAGCATATAAACCATACTGCCGAGCACCACAGCAGCCGCAGCCAGGCCGGGCATATTAAGATTGCCGGTGAATGCCGAGCCAGTCTGATACACCGTCAGCGACACCGCATAAGCCAGCCCGCACTGATAACCGATCGCAAACCATGTCCATTTCGCATTGTTCATTTCCCGCCTGATTGCCCCGATCGCCGCAAAACAGGGCGCACACAGAAGATTGAACACAAGGAACGAATACCCGGCTATCCTGTCGAAGTTTGCGCCGATTTCGGGCCATCCGCCGGGATAGAGGATCCCCATCGTGCCGACGATGTTTTCTTTTGCCACCAGGCCGGTAATGGAAGCCACCGCCGCCTGCCAGTTTCCCCAGCCAAGCGGTATGAAAATCCATGCGATCGCGCTGCCAATCGCCGCGAGAAGCGACTGGTCCATCTCTTCCTCCGCAAGCATCCGGAAACCTTCCGAGGTAAATCCGAAGTATGTGGCAAACCAGATGACGATCGTGGATAGCAGGATAATCGTGCCCGCCTTCTTTATGAAAGACCATCCGCGCTCCCACATGGAACGCAGGACATTGCCTGCCGTGGGCATATGATAAGCAGGAAGCTCCATGACGAAGGGCGCCGGATCGCCGGAAAACAGTTTCGTCTTCTTTAACATAATGCCGGAAATAACAACCGCTGCCATACCCACAAAATAAGCGCTTGTCGCAACCCACGGGGAGCCGCCGAAAATCGCGCCGGCTACCATGGAGATAAACGGGACCTTCGCGCCACAGGGGATAAATGTAGTCGTCATAATCGTCATCCTGCGGTCACGTTCATTTTCAATCGTCCTCGACGCCATAATACCCGGAATGCCGCAGCCGCTGCCAATGAGCATGGGGATAAAAGATTTGCCGGACAATCCGAACTTACGGAAGATGCGGTCAAGCACGAATGCGATCCGCGCCATATATCCACACGCCTCAAGGAAGGCCAGGAGCAGGAACAGAACCAGCATCTGCGGCACAAAGCCAAGTACTGCGCCCACACCGGCCACGATGCCGTCACCGATCAGCCCCGCAAGCCAGTCTGCGGCGCCCACTGCCTCAAGCCCGTTTCCTACAAGGACCGGGATTCCGGGTATCCATATCCCATAAGCCGCCGGGTCGGGCCCGTCGCCATACTGTTCCAGTACCGCAACCGCCTCCGCATAATCTGCAAGGGACGCTGTTTCCACCGTCACTTCCAGGGTCTCATCATCCTCTATTTCATAAGGAAAGCCGTCTGCAGGAGCCCTGCCGTTTTCCTCCACATAAGCGTCGTAACCATCTACGATAAGCGCCGCGTCGCCGTATTCCCCGGAAGCCTCCCTGTACGCGGAAGCGCCGATGCCAGGCAGATGCCATCCGTCGCCAAACAGCCCGTCATTTGCCCAGTCCGTAGCTGCGGCCCCTACCGTGACCATGGATATGTAATACACAAAAAACATAATCGCCGCAAAAACAGGGAGCCCTAAAAAACGGTTTGTGACAATCCTGTCAATCTTATCGGAATTTGTCATCTTTCCCTCCGACTTTTTCTTTAAGCACCCTTTGATGATGCTTCCAATATAAATGTACCGCTCGTTGGTGATAATGGATTCGGCGTCATCGTCCATCTCCTCCTCGGCTGCCCTGATATCTGTCTCAATATGGGAAAGGACGGCTTCACTCAGATTCAACTGTTCCAGGACCTTCTCGTCCCGCTCAAACAGCCTGACGGCGTACCATCGCTGCTGTTCCTCCGGCAGCCCGCGTATGGCAGCTTCTTTGATATGGGCAAGGACGTGTTCCACGGTCTCCGAAAATGTGTGCATCGGGACCGTCTCTGCGTTCCCTGCCGCATCGATTGCGGCCTCCGCAGCTTCAGCGATACCCGTTCCTTTCAGGGCGGAAATTTCAATTACTTTACAGCCCAGCGCCCTGGACAGCTCGCCTGTGTTAATCTGATCGCCGTTTTTTCTCACCACATCCATCATGTTAACGGCGACAACAACAGGGATGCCAAGCTCGGTGAGCTGGGTCGTCAGATACAGATTCCTCTCTAAGTTTGTGCCGTCAATGATATTTAAAATCGCATCGGGCCGTTCGCCGATCAGGTAATTTCTTGCGACCACTTCCTCCAAAGTATACGGGGAAAGGGAGTAAATGCCCGGAAGGTCGGTGATCGTCACGCCGTCATGCTTCTTTAGCTTTCCTTCCTTTTTTTCTACCGTAACGCCCGGCCAGTTTCCGACAAACTGGCTGGAACCGGTCAGGGCATTAAACAGCGTTGTCTTTCCACAGTTCGGGTTGCCCGCAAGAGCAATTCGCATATCCATAATCTTTCCTCTCTTTCTTTATTAGTTCTAACTAACCCATGACTTCAATTATTTCCGCATCCGCTTTCCTGATAGAAAGTTCGTAACCACGGACGGTCACTTCAATCGGGTCCCCGAAAGGAGCCACTTTTCGGATCTGTACATCCACGCCCTTCGTCAGTCCCATGTCCATAATCCGGCGTCTGACCGCTCCTGTGCCATGAAGTTTCAGAACCCGGACGGTGTCGCCGACCTTTGATTCTCTCAGTGTCTTCATCTCCATTTTCCTCCATTTTATATCATATACATTCAGGTCCATGCGCAGAGTACCGCTTTTCGCGTTTCTCACACCATAATCTTCTGCGCCATCTCCCTGCTGACTGCAATGCGGGAACCCTTCACGTTCACGATAACGCTGCCGTTCATCGCGTTTATTACCGTGACCGCTCCCCCCACAACAAAACCGAGATTCTCCAGATGCGCCCTGACATCCTGTCTGCCCCCGATTTTTCTGATTATGTTTTCCTTTCCAGTTTCTACCATTGTAAGCGGCATCCTGTATTCCTCCATTCTGATACGTTTTATGTCAGGAAACGCAGTGCAATCAACAGGGCAGTTATTAGTCACGACTAACCCCATGCGCAAAATAGTGGTTAGTCTTTGCTAACCACTATTATAATATGACATCCGATCATTTTTGTCAACACAATTTTTATCATTAACCCCGGTTTCGTCACACTGCCCAACGCATCATGCACTGCCAGCCCCTCATTTTTCGCCGCCATCACTACACTCTGAACGTAAAGTTATAGTTCCGTTCTCAGCAGAGAATACATCTTCATATCGATAACTTTACCATTTTTTACAGCATTGCTTCTTAATGTACCTTCATACCGGAATCCCGCTTTTTCAAGCACTCTGCAAGACGCTGCATTGTATGCAAATGGTTCTGCATAAATGCGGATAATATCACTTTTTTCAAATACATATCCGCAGATTTGTGTCACTGCTTCAGTCATGATACCTTTCCCCCAGTATTTCCCGGCAATGTAATATCCCAGCTCGGCAGTCTGTCTGTGAATATTTTCCTGCCGAAAAACGCCAACGCTCCCCACCGCCTTGTCATCTACCGTAATGGCAAAAGCGAACGTTTCATTCTCATCCGCGGAAATCATGGAAGAAATATAATCCATTCCGTCCTGCTCTGTATAGGGATAGGGCAATCCGTCCCGAAGATTATCCTGTATCTTTCGATCGGAGAGAGCCATTGCCAGATCTTTTGCGTCTGACAATCTCCATTTTCTTATTTTGCAGATCATTTTCCTTTGATTCCTCCCTGTCGTCTGACGTTGTCCTGTTTCTTTGTACCAACAATTTTACACCCAGACCAAAAACAAAACAACCCGGCACAGGCAATTACATTATTGGGAAAAACGGTTGCCGGGCAATGCCTGTACGGCCGATATGTAACGATATGTAAAAGGATCGATCACTAAAGCGGATCAGGCAGGAAGAAAGCTATGGGAACAAGCCGCAGGATTGTCAGATGTCATAGCCACTTCCCGATCCTGTCCGCCCTGATCCTGGGAGTTGTTTTAACAATTATTTGCTATATATTCACTAATCAGATTGTCAGTGCATTTTTAACAGATGTAACAGCCTTTGATTATGCTGCACAGTTTGCCCGGATTTTACTGACAACAAGTTTCCTGTTTGGCGTGTTTTATGTACTTACCAACGCATTACAGGCAATGGGTGCAGCCACCGCTTCCCTTGTTACCAATTTAGACTGACCGGGCTTATATGGGCACAGCCAGCAGCAGATATACTTTCCATTTCCCTTGCCGCCATACTGTATATCAATACATTCAAGAAATTAAGCAGGATACAGATTGCCGGACAGATAGAAACAAACAGCTGAAAGGGGTGGATGAGCCCGGTTTTGTTTTCCCCTTTCAGACGGTGGATTTCTTTTTCCCTCTCCCTAAAACCTGTCTGCGCAGGGGGCTGCCGGTTCCTCCGCCGGACTCATGGCCGTCAGCGGCGTGTGCGGGCCGGAACCGGCAGCTCCCGCATAATGCGTCCTTAACCATTCACTGCTGCCATCAACGCATGGCGTGACAGGCGCAGACGGCGGCAGAAAGAAATATCCCTTGACCTCACAGAAGAAAAGTTTTATCCTTTAGACACAACAGGCGAATCCGAATCGCTGCCATTGAAAGCAGGCATATCGTCAGGGATACCAGGGACAGCATAAAACAGTGGCTTATTACAGCCCTTTTCCAGTTGCGCTTTGACGGACAGAAACCATAAGAATCGCTTTCATTTCTGGAAAACAGATATAAAATAAAACAACGGCAAATCGGTATTTTAGGAGGGAGAGATATGAATATACCA
>CANDFU010000048.1 GCA_947384095.1 uncultured Roseburia sp.
CGGGACCGTACCGCTGCAGCAGATACCGTTCCACCTCATGAAACGTTTTATACTCACGCGAGGCGAACGTGATGGAACGCGGCGGCTGCACGACCGGGAGCGGAAGGATCTCCCTCTCGTATCCGGCCTCCCCGAACAGGCTGCAGACTGCACGCACTTCTCCATCGTTCCATGCGGTAATCTTTTTTTTTAACATCTTCATCATGCCCCTGCGCATGCCTTCCGGCGTTGCGGCGAGAATCAGACGCGTAAGAAAACGCATCAGACGCCCTTTGTTCTTTGTCGGATGATGGTATACATATAAATAATAAATCTTTGAACTGATATTCTGTATCTTTCTCAGAAACCCGCTCTCGGGCACCCCGTCCAGCGGATGTATGTCGATCTTTACCGCCCCCCGATACCCTTTCCCATCCACCACGCGCCCGTCGTAGAGGTGTCCGACCGGCGCGTCCGGATACGTCTCATTCTCCGCAGGAAGATACTGAAACTCCCCGATCCGGTTGCCCCGGGCCGCCAGAATATGCTCCATCTTCTCAAAATCCGCCCGCAGCATCGCGGCGTCGATATCGTCATCCCAGGGGATAAACCCACCATGCCGGACGGCGCCCAGCGCCGACCCGCCCACGAGGAAAACCGTAAGATGCTCTTTTTCTGCCAGGCCGTAAAATGCGTCATACATTTCAAGCAGCCGGTCCTGCAGTTTTTCCAATCCGGACTCCATATAAAACCCCCGTCATTTTATCACATCACTTTTTTAAAGTCAAACCTGCGCCCTTTACGGCGAAAATAATTCCAGAATATCACGCTCGATTTTTTCGCGGCTGTAATAACGCTCAATATATGCGCGGGCATTCCGCCCGATCCGTCTCCGCTCTTCTTCCGCTTCCGGCCGCAGGTAATATTCCAGCTTTTCAGCGATTTTTTCCTTGTCCGCAATAATCAGCTCCCGCCCGGTCACGTTCTTTAGCCCGTCCGCCCCCACAGGGGTCGTCAGGACCGTACACCCCAGATACATCGCCTGCACAATCTTGTTCTGCAGCCCCGAGCCGCTGATCATCGGCGCGATCACAATCGACGCCTCCTGCAGATATTTCGCAGGATTTTTCACAAATCCCAGCAGCCGGATACCGTCTGTCTGTTCCAGTTTTCGGATCTCTGCCGTCGCATTGCCTCCGATAATCCGGAACTGTAGTTCCGGATACCGGCGTTTCAGCCTGTGATAACTATTCTTTACAAAAAAAAGCACGGCGTCCACATTCGGCGCATAATTCATTTTTCCCATAAACGCAACGGTATACTCCTGCTTTTTTAGTTCCGGCTGATATCCATAATCAATCGCATAATTAAAGATCACTGACGGGCTGCAGTCCGCCTTGAGGTATTCGACGATATAATCCCTGTCGCGCTCCGAAATCAGAATGCTTTCATCCGCCTCCGAATAAGCCTCTCTCTCGTATCTGGCCATTCTACGATATTCCATCCCGTTCACCAGTTTCCGGATGCCGCGCGACGTCTGACAGGAATTGTAATAATTCAGCGTGATGGCGTCGATTCCGTCCAGAAATATCCGTTTTCCGCGCCGTTTTTCTTCTTTAAGGCCAGACACATACTGCATGGTCCTCACATGCATGCACAAAATATCGGAATATTCCCCGATGTGCGCATCCATCCACCTCTGCAGGGCATCCGAATAGAAATATCCGATCTGCAGGGGCTGCTTTAAAAAGAGATACCCGCACACGGCCTGCGCGTATCTTCTCCACTTCGCAATCCGGAACGTTTCCACATGACTGCACTTTTCGTACAGCGGCCGCATGTCTTCTGCCTCTTTCCCCTCCTGCAGGTATAAAAGCGTGATGTCATATTTTTCAGAGAGAATCTCCAGAAACTGGTACATTCTGATCTCACTTCCCGACTTAAGCGGGTAAGGCGCCCTGTAACAGAGCATTAAAAGTTTTTTTCTGCTCATCGCTCATATTCCTTCATCAGCTTCAGAAAAACCCGGTATGACCGCGTGATATGCGAAAAATAGAAAATCTTCGCATCACAGACGTCTTTCCGGATGGTTTTTGTCGTCACGGCCTCCTTGTGCACACATGTCACTCTGGGCGAATACAGCATGGTCAGTCCCTTCTTTCCGGCAAGATAATACAGAATTTCTTCCTCTGCGTACAGAAACGTCTTATCATAAAAACCGTCCATTTCAGAAAAAAAATCCTGCGAAAAGACGAGGCAGCAGCCGTGTAGCAGCACGCCCTCTATCGTCTCCGCAACCCGGCTGTCCGCCGACACCTGCCGCCCGGCGACTTCCCGCGTGGCAGAAGGTTTCACGCCATCCGTCCCCCCGGCCGTCCCTTTCCACCCGATAACGCGGAGAAACTTAAAAACAACCGCTTTCGCCCAGGAAACAGCCACCTGTTTTCTCATATAATTCCGCGTATAGTTGCGCTCCCGCGCCACGGGATTAAAATGCTGCGACTTCCCGGCGTCGACGATGTCTCCGCCCAGAACCGCATAGGGCCTGTCCCGGTAAATCGCAAAAAGCTGCTCGCAGTAATCACTCTGCTCAAACAGGATATCGCTGTTTGCCACCACGATAAACGCTGGATGGAATTGCTTTCTTGCATACCGGATACCCAGATTGTTGCCGCGCGCAAACCCCAGATTTTTTTCCGAAGCGATGACATGGACCCGCTTTTCCTCCGAAAAACGCTGTCTCAGCTTTTCCACGCTCTCATTTCCGGAACCGTTGTCCACAATGACAATGCGGATATCGGGATATGTCTGCGTGCGCAGAATCGATAAGGCACAGGCTTCCGCCTCCATGTATGCCTTATAATTTAATATTACAAAAGTGACGTTCACCGCATTCTCCCCCTTACGTCTGTCCGATATAATTCCTGCGGGCCACCACGTGATAGACACGTTTTAACAGATTCGGCTGTGACTCCCGGATCAGCATCCGCTTCATAAGCCTGTGCGCTTCCTTCGTCTCGCAGATTTCATCCGGAAAATACGTGATCGCATGATCGGTCTTAAGCCTGTGTTCAAAGACCGATTTTGCCTCGGCACCGCAGTGGGTACCGCTCCCGTCCCACCCTTCGTTGTTTACAAGCGATTTTGCCGGGGAGAGGATAAAACCGTGCCGCCTGAAATTCGTCCAGTACCAGCGGATTGCCCAGGAATTTGTACCGGCATCCGTCTGCTGCATCTTCATAATCTTATAAAAATCATAGGTATTATCGTAATTAAAGGCCCTGCGCAGCCGGCTGTCGGCAATCATATCCGTCCAGTCGCTGCAGACTGCGTCAAAATGCGCCCAGCGGTCCGCCCAGGTCGCCCATGACCAGCTCGTCCCCGTCAGCGTGTGAAAATAGCTCTCATACGGATAATCAGCGTCATCCCTGAAATGCGAAAATCCGGTAATCCCTGTGACAGCCTTCTCCTTCTCATACCGCTTAAGCCCGTCGTTCATAAAACGCAGGAAATAGCGGTTTGTCACCAGATCATCCTCCAGCACAATCACCCTGCCGAAACGCTTTACCACCTCCGTCACACCCTCGATGACATTGCGGGCCAGCCCGTAATTCTCCTCCCGCGCTATCAGCGTCACGGACGCAAACCCTGCCAGCTTCACCGCATAATTACGGATCGCCTGCACCTTCGCCGTGTCACTTTCCTTTTTCGCGGCGTCGGAATAAATGAAAAGCTCCGTCTCATCCGCGAGCTCGTTAGCCGCAAGCGCCTCTATCGTTCTCACCGTATGTTCCGGCCGGTTATACGTAAACAGAATCACCGGGGCCGTCTTTCTTTTCTCACTCATATTCCCCCTCGCTCCTCACCCAGTCCACATAATCCCCGACGCCCTCTTCCAGCTCTTTCTCACGGGCGTAGCCAATGCTTTCCAGCAGGGAGATATCGGCCCGCCAGTTCTGCGGATCTCCGACTTTCGTCTCTCCGTTAAACGAGACAATACCCGCATCCGCCCCCAGCTTCTTCGCATAAATTTCTGCAAGAGCCCGGATCGATACTTCCTGGCCGTTTGCCACGTTAAATACCTCCTCCGGTCCGTCATAATCTAAAATCAGCGCGAGCGCCTTTAAAATATCCGATATGTGGATAAAATCCCGCGTCTCCTCCCCTGTGCCGAACAGCTCAATCTTTCCCGTACTCTGATATTTCTGAAAAATATCCCACAAAATCTGCTTGCGTATCCCGCTTCCATAGGCGGAAAAAATGCGGACTGAACGAATCCGGTAACCGTGTACCCGGTTAAAATACCGGCACAATTCCTCGCACATCAGCTTGTGCACCCCGTAAGGCGAGATGGGCGCCAGGGCGTCCCCTTCCCCGACCGGAAGCCGCGCCGGATTCCCATAGACGGCGGCACTCGAATAAAAAATGATCTTCGGCCTCTTCTCAAACGAACGCAGCGCCAGCAGAAGCTGATAAAGGCTGTGAAGATTGCCGTCAAGATCCGCCATCGGATTTACGACGGAGGCCCCGACATTGGCGCTGCCCGCACAGTGCAGAATGACGTCCGGCTGCACGTCTGTAAAAATCGCCGCGAGTTCCGCGGGGTTTTTTGACAGATTGCACTGATAATACGAAACCGGCCCCGCGCCGCAATACTGCGCCGCGAGATCAATCCCCGTGATCTCATACTCCTTTTGAAAATATGCTTTGGCGTTCCTCCCGATAAAACCGTTGACGCCGGTGATAACCATCTTCTTCATAACGCCGCCTTTCTCTCACATTGGTTTCCAGACAATCTCTCCGCGGTAAGCACTTTTTCCCTTTATCTTCTTCTCCGAGACCTCATAATCGACGCCCCAGCAGTCCAGGTTCCAGAAAATACCCGTCATCTGGCTTCTCCTGCAATAAATCTGCACCGGCTTCTCCTCTGACGCCAGAAGCATTTCCTCCCTGTCCTGCCAGATTCCGGCAGAGAGATAAGCGCCCGCGGCCGGCGAAAGCAGGAAACAGGCCGTATTGCCGAAAACCAGTGCCAGAAACACCGCCGCGCCGGCCTTTTTATGCCAGGCCGTTTTCATATCCTTTGCCTCTCCGGCCCTTATCGCCAGAAACAGAAGCGCCGAGGGTACGAAAAAATAACTATATGCACTGTAGCGCGCCCACCAGCTTCCCGGCAGAAATAAAAGCATAACAACTGCCGTTGCGAGCACCGCAGCCCACTCCGTGAGCAGCACCCGCTCCCTGGCAAAGTATATCCGGACCAGCCGGACCGACAGAAGGAGCGAGACGAGAAAAATCCCGGCAAACCAGGGCCCCATCCCGCCAATCCGGGTATCCGTATACATACATTCCCTGATCTCCGAAAAAGAAAACGTAAACGGAATCTTTAAGACAGGCCCTGTTTCGGATGCGTTTGTCACATTTTCCGTTTTGCCAAAAAAAGAAATAAGGCTCTTTTCCACGTTGCTCTTTCCCGCGAAGGTATTCGGCTCACTGTACGCCATGATGTCGACCGTCTCATTTCCGCCTGCAAGCGGGTACAGCGGGCTCCCTTTCTCAAGAAAATTGCACACATAAGACGAATACCCGACAATGAGCACCGCAAAAGCCGCCGTCCCCGCAAACAATGCCGTCGATTTCAAAAACACCTCCGGAAGCCGCTTTTCCCTGGCTCCGAAGATCAGCCAGCACAGATAAATGGCAATACAGAAGAAACCGATATATGCCGCCCCCGTAAACTTGATATTGATGCAGTAAACAATACTCGAACTTAAAAACAACAGCGGATACCGTTTTTTCAGATCACACTTTCCATCGCTCAGCATCAGCATTGCCAGGACACCCAGGAGCAGAAACAGGTACAGGTTCCCGTCAATATAAAAACTCTCCATCTGAGCCACCGTAACCGGCTGGAATACCGCCGCAGACGTGATGGCAAGGCGCCATCCTCTGCCGCTGACCCTGAGCGACAGATACCAGGACAAAATGCCGAAGACCGCGGCCGCAATCAGCAGATTGACCGCCTTGCCGATCTCGACATTGTGAAAACACGCTCCGAATACAGCCGAAATAATCCAGCCGCCGTTGGCGTAATGGTCGATCCACTTTGCATTGTACCGTACCCCTTCTGTTATTTTAGCACCGGAAAGCACGGCTGTACAGTCGTTCCTCATCGGGTTCCAGCCGTCCATCAAAAGCCCCGTCGCCGTCTTATGGTACGTATTTCCGTCCCAGTGGACATTAAACAGCAGAAAACTGAAAAGTATCGCCGCAGCCGTCGCCACAGCCAGGAGCAGGACGCCGCCTCTTCCGACCGGCGCTTCCTCCCGAAACCACCGGATATAGACAAGAAATGCCGCAACTGCCGCCGCCGGCAGCATCCATCCCCCGATCGTCCCCCCGGCAAAAAAGAAAAAAACGGGGATCAGAAGACACAGCATGATCCACAACAGCAGAAAAACAGAAACACCGGGCAGCATTTTTTTCTCTTTCACACGAAAACCTCCTCCAGCGCTTTCGCATATTCGCGCGCCTCCCGGTACATATTGGCGATCCCGTCCTCAATATGTTCCGAAAACGCTCTGCCGCTCATCTCTTCCATCAGATCCGCCAGCTCATTGGGATTGCGCGGGTCAAAAAGAAAACATTTCTCATTTTTCTGCTCCCTGTGCACCGGAATATCCGACAGAAGCACCGTTTTATCCAGTACCTTGGCGTCCTCCAGGACAGTTCCCCAGCCCTCGCACAGGGAAGGCTGTACAATAAAGCAGGCGTTTTTCATAATGGCAAGCTGCTGCGTCCGGTCGACAAAACCAAGCACCCTGATACAGTCCCGTACCTTTGGAGCCCCCAGAATCTCTTTTAACCGGTCGATATAAGCGGGATCGCGGTAATCCTTTAAATTTCCCGTAAACACAAAATCATACTCCGCCAGGGCGCCCCGCTCTTTAAGCAGGGCAATCGCTTCCACCGCCACGATATGGTTTTTATGCTGCCAGAACTGATTCGGCAGATAAATATACTTTTTCTTCAGCCCGAACGCTTCCGCCGTCTTCCGCTCCAGTTCCGGTGTGACGGCTCTGATTTCGGGCTCGATATACGAGACAAAATGAACCACGGAGACGCTGCATTTGTGTTCCGGGTAAAAACGCTCCAGATCATTTTTCGCGTCAAAGCTGCTTAAAACGAGCGGATTTGACATTTCCGTCACCGCCAGAAAATTTGCATCCTTCGCCGCAAGCTCCTCCTTTCCGAAAAACTCCGGCAGATTTTTGTGCTGAAAATCCGGAATCCAGAAAATCCCTCTTTTTTTGAAAAGACGCCCGATTTTATTCAGTTCCAGTGCATAGCAATATTTTACACCGCAAAACCAGATCAGATTCATCTCATAGAAGGCCAGCTTCCACTTCGGCTCACCGGATAGCACACGGATATCAACGCCGGCCGTTTCTCCGCCGCCGGCCCGGAAACAGTCGAAAATATCCGCATGCTCCGGATCGATGAGCACCACAAGATCAAAATTGTTTCTGATCTTTTCACTCTGCAGACAGCTGAACAGAATATTTTTCAGGTAATACAGGCCTCCGATCCATCCCCGGTTTCCCAGCCCGTTAAACAATATCTTCTTTTTCCTCACACAAACCTCCCTGCCGACTGTCTCTCCACATATCTAAGCGCAGCGATACACCCTTTGGCCACATGGGAAAATGAAAAAGACTGTGCCTTTTCATAGCTATTGTTCCCCATCTGCGCCAGGCGCCCCTCCGAAAAAATCCGGTCAATGGCGCGTGCAAACGCTTCCGTATCCTCCGGATCGACGATATAACCGTTCTCCCCATCGACGACCAGGTCCCGCGCCCCGTCCGCATATTTTGATGAGATAACCGGAAGAGACGCGCACATGGCCTCTAAAATAACAAGCCCGAAACAGTCTTCCCGCGTCGGTAAGACAAATACATCCGAGGCCCGATAAAGGCTGCGCAGATTCTCTCCCTCCACAAACCCCTTAAACGAAACACGCTCCGCGATCCGAAGCTTTCCCGCCTGCTCCTTTAAGAGCGGCAGCTCCTGCCCCTCTCCCACAATCACAAGGCGGATATCATCCGCCGTCTGCGCCAGCGCCGGAAGCAGCAGATCCAGCCCCTTGCGCTGAATCAGACTGCCCACGTATATCAGCTGCCTCGCTCCATAAGACTCCTTTTTTGCCAGATATTTTCCGATATCCACCGTCAGATACGACAGAAAACACTTTTTGGGGTCGGCCCCGTAGGCGATCTGCGCCTCCCGCGAAGCCGTACTGCTCGCGATATAAGCCGCCGCCCGCTTTATAATATAGCGTCTGGATAAGCGCTGCACCCTGCCGATCGCCCGCTCCGAGTGCAGCGTTCCATCCGTCCAGCTGATAAACGGTATATGCTTTCTTCTGCACCAGTGTACCGCCCTTAAAATCGTCGGGTTATACTCCATCGCAAAGACAAGATCCGGCTTTATCTCTTTTAAGGCAGCCTCCACTCCCAGCGGGAGAAACACATACCGGTCGTCATACCTTCTGCGGATAATGATCGTGCGTGATTTTAAAAACCGGTAATTTTGAAGTCCGGCGAGTTCAACGCTCCACTTCCGGTTCTCCATGCCCGCTCCGGAAAAGATAATATGAAATTCATACCCCGGAACATTTTTCTGCATATAGGAAAAAAAATCCACCCGGTACGGGGATGGTATATTTGTGATAAATACGGCCCGCTTCATCGCCCCTCCTTTCTGCCCCGGGAAATGCTCCCGTAAATCTCCACCAGCTTCCGGTAATTATCCTCCGGGCGCAGACGCTTCTGATAAAACTCGCGAGATCGGAAGAGCACACGTCTGAACTCCAGTCACCTCTCGTCATCT
>CANDFU010000049.1 GCA_947384095.1 uncultured Roseburia sp.
CCTATGTTCCGGATTCCCTGGCACAGGAACCGTTTGGAAGCCTGGACGCCGTATCCTTTTTCGATATCAATTATGACGGCTATACGGATATTATTTTAATCGAAACATACGGCGGCACACGTTTCGCGGCAGTTTACTATGGCTTCGACGCCAGTGCCGATGAATATGAAGACTCTTTTTTTCCGGAGCAGGAATTATCAGAAACGTTATCCGCGCAGATTTCCCCTCTGACCATCCCCGAAATCCGCAGCGCGCTCTCCGGCGGAAAAAAGAACGGGGAATTTACGGATTATAAAGAGGCTTACAGGGCCGTGAGCAGGTTTTACGAGATGGAAGAGCCATCGGAACACCAGTATAACCTCATCCGTTTTGACGAAGACGATATACCGGAACTGGTCTGCAGTGTCAACGGATACCGTACAAGCCTTTACACCTATGACAAAGGAAAGGTATATGCGCTTATGAACCGCTGGCCGTATGGTGCAATGGGCAACGCGGGGTATGAATACTCCGCCGGAAAAAACAGTCTGCGCAATTACAACAGCGATTACGCCGGAGCGATCCTATATACCACATATATGACAATGAATGCACAACATACGCTTGATACGGTCGTCCGGATTGAAACATATCAGTTTGACGATGTCAACGAAAACGGCGTCCCCGACAAAGAGGAAGAAGGCTCCATCGGTCTGTACTGCAAAAGTTATATCGACGGCAGGGAAGCTTCCGACGAAGAATGTGCGTCTTACAACATGGGCGAATACACGTATATTGAAGGTATTATGAGCTTTGAAGAAATAAACGCAGAACTAAACTGATTTCTATCCGGTAACCGGGCGGGGAAAAATGATTCCCGCCCGGCAAAAGATGCAGACGGCTACTTTCCCTTCCGGATTTCAATCAGCCGCAGCGCATCCCGATAAACAGCGTCCTCATCCTCCAGATCAATCATGAGCCATTTCTGCCCGTTCCCCTCTCTCGTCTCCCGGTAAATCCCTCTGATCTGCGCACAGCAGTCCGGCAAAACAGACTCAACGGCCTCCTTTTCCTTTTTGCCGACGACAACCAGCACCGTAAAAAATGATTCTCTTGGATAAATTGTACACAGATTTTTTCCCGATTTTTTATATTTAAGATTCCATCCCCGTTCCCAGCTGCATGCGCTGAACTCAATCTTTTCCCTGCAATTATATTTCTCCTTCATCTCCCGGCAGAATTTGCCAAACAAAGGATTGCCAACATATCTCCCCAGATCATCCAATGTGGGGCAAACGCTTTGATCCTGCAAATCTATCATATCATCTCTCCTTTTCCCGCTTAGTGGCAATTTTACTCTTAAAAGAACATTATACCCCCTTCCATAAGAACTGGCAAGAAGACGAACGATACAGGAAACCTGCCGCTCTCCTGTCATGTATAGAATCATTCCTTCGGAGGAATAGTTTTAACAGGAATGTAAATTCGAAAAAGGAGCAGATACTGATTCTAAAATGACGGGAAGACGAATAAAAATGAAAGGAACAACAGCAGGAGCAAAAAAATTGTCGACAGAAAAACGGCCACAAACGTTACTGCCGCCGGAACCGGCCCCACTGCCGGAACAAAAACTCCGGCAGCATCTGGAGGCGCCCATGGTACAGCTCCGCTACGCATATGCAATTGATGTCATACAGGCAAAACTCCGAATGATTAACGCGGATCTGACGGAACAAAAACACCGCCGTGTCATCCGCAGCATGTCTTCGAGAATCAAGTCAACGGACAGTGTGATCAAAAAACTGTCACGGAAAGGGCAGGAGGCCACCTATAAAACCGCCGTCTGCACCCTGAACGATATTGCGGGAATCCGGGTCGTCTGTTATTTCTGTGACGATATCTATCAGATTGCGGATGCGATGCGGCGGCAGAGCGATACCCGGGTACTCAGGGAAAAAGATTATGTGGGAAAACCCAAAAAAAGCGGTTATCAGAGCATTCATCTGATCGTGGGCGTTCCCGTCACTTATGAAGATAAGACGAGGGAAGTCAGAGTGGAACTGCAGATCCGCTCCTTTGCAATGGACTACTGGGCGGAGCTTGACACACAGATGTGCTACAAAAAAAGCGCCGGGCAGATTGAGAACGTCGAGCGGGAGATCAGGGGGTACTCGGACGTGATCGCAAAAGTAGATAACAAAATGCTGGAACTGCGAAAAAGGATTGAAACAATGTAAACCGGACTACTCTTCTTCATTCACTTAAAATACCGTATTTCCCCTTTCTTTCTTTTCGTCCGGACTGTATACTGTAAGAAAGAAAAAGGAAAGGGGCCGGCATTATGGAAATCTACAGACAGGAGCATCCCAACCCACAATGGGAAAGGGCGGATTGGAGGAATTTAAACGGCGAATGGGAATTTGATTTTGATTTCGGGAAAAGCGCGCGCGACAGAAAACTCTATGAGGGCGCAAATCTTTCAAAAAAAATCAATGTCCCCTTTTGTCCCGAAAGCCGGTTATCCGGCATCGGATACACCGATTTTATTCCGGCAGCCTGTTACAGAAAGGCTTTTACGCTGAATAAAGAAGAGCGAGAGAAAAATATTTTCCTCCACTTTGGCGCCGTTGACTATGAAAGCTTTGTGTACGTTAACGGACAACTTGTCAAAACGCATGTCGGAGGATACGCTTCGTTTTATGCAGATATCACAAAGTACGTGGCAGAAGGTGAAAACATCATTTTTGTTATCGCAGAAGATGACATGAAAAGCCACCGGCAGCCGACAGGAAAGCAGAGTGACAAATATGATTCCTATGGATGCCTGTATACGCGCACAACCGGCATCTGGCAAAGTGTATGGCTCGAATTTGTGCCCAAAGCCTACATTAAAAACGCAAAATATTATCCCGATACGGAAAATGGCACTCTGACCATTATCGGCAGCGTATGCGGATGCGGCAGGCTTCATGCGAAGGTTTCATTTGAAGGGAAACCGATGGGTGAAACGATTGTGAAGGTGAACAATTCCGTTTTCACCATGCAGGTAAAACCCGATGAACTTTATTTATGGGAGCCCGGGCGCGGCAGACTGTACGACCTTACGCTGACATTTGGCGCGGACAGCGTAAAAAGTTACTTCGGCATGCGCAATGTCCGCCTTGACGGCAGGAAACTGATGCTCAATAATCAATCCATATTCCAGAGGCTTGTTCTCGACCAAGGGTTTTATCCCGACGGAATTTATACTGCGGAAACGGACGATGCGTTAAAGAGGGATATTGAACTTTCCATGAAAGCCGGCTTCAACGGCGCAAGGCTTCACGAAAAAATCTTCGAAAAAAGATTCCTGTATCACTGCGACAAAGCAGGATATATGGTATGGGGAGAACATGCAAATTGGGGAATCGATTATACGGACGCCGTGGCCGCGGAAAATTTTATCAGCGAGTGGCTGGAAGCTGTCGAAAGAGATTTTAACCACCCGTCCATCATCGGCTGGTGTCCGTTTAACGAAACATGGGGCTATGCAGAAATCAGTCTGAAAAACAAATTGGTAGAGGATGTATACCGGCTCACAAAACAGCTTGACCCCACAAGGCTCTGTATTGACACAAGCGGGCATTACCATACCGTAACCGATATCTTTGACGTCCACGATTATGAGCAGGATGTCGAAAAGTTCCTTACTTATTTTGCAAAGATAGATGAAGGTATCGTCAACGACAATATCGAGAGAACGGATCACGGCAGCACACAAAAATATAATGGAGAGCCCGTATTTGTAAGTGAATACGGCGGCATACAATGGAGTGAAGAAAACACGGACGGCTGGGGATACGGCGCCGCCCCGAAAACAAAAGAAGAGTTCCTGGAAAGATACAAAAGCCTCACAGACACCCTTCTTGACAATCCACATATAAACGGTTTTTGTTACACACAGCTTTATGATGTTGAACAGGAACAGAACGGACTTTACACATACGAGCGGAAAAATAAATTTGATACGGACATTCTAAGAACGATCAACAGCAGAAAAGCCGCAATCGAAAACGGGCGGAAATGAATACGGCACGGGAATATCGTGCGGCCGCCGTCTGCGACAGCCATCCGGGAACGGAACATATTTCGCCAGACGCACATACAGCATGCGCCGCAGCCGGAAACCCGGCCGCGGCGCATGCTGTTTCCATCAGTAATATCTGCCGGTACCTCTACTCCTCAAGAAGACGGTTCATCATTTCCATTTTCTCTTCCGCCGCATAAATCAGCTTACTGCACTCCTTGAGCTCATCGGAAAAATCTGCCACGACCCCCTGATACAAAGACTTGTATTTGATATCATGTTCAAGACTTGCCCACAAATCCATCGCCAGCGTCCGAAGCTGCAGCTCTACCGGAACCATCTGCTTTTTATTCATAAAATAGACCGGGACGCGCACAATCATATGCAGGCTGCGATATCCGTTTTTCTTCGGCTCCGCGATATAATCCTTGATATCCATAATATAAATATCATCCTGTGCGAGCAGCCTGTCCCTTATCAGATACACATCCTTTATGTAGGAACAGACGACACGGATCCCGGCTATATCAAAAATATTATTGCACGCCGCAGAGAGCGTCAGGTCAAGATCCTTTTTCTCGAGCTTTCCGAGAATACTGGCTGCCGATTTCAGCCGCGTGTCGATATGGTGAATCGGGCAGCGCTGTCTGCGGTATTTAAATTCATCCTCAATGATCTCCAGCCTTGCGGCAGCCGCACACATCGCCGCGTTATACATCCTTAAAATGGGATCCATGGTCTGTGAAAACTGATCGGTGATATCCGCAATATGCTCCATGTCCGAGTCCAGCGCAGCCCGGATCGGCATCAGCTCATGCACCTGTATCACCTCTTCTTCCACATAAACGCCATCCATCGCCATCTCTTTTCCCGTCTCAGTTATCGTCTCATTTCCGCCCCTTGACTCCATACTACAAAAACCTCACTTCTGTCTGTTATTACTGCACTCTCCGCGGCACACCATACGTCAGAGAATGTTGTTTACAGGAATATTATAACAGACATTTTTTAATCTCAAATGAAGCCCGGATAAAATATTTATTAAATTTTTCTATTGCTGATAGCTCACTTCCTGTCTGCACTGCTCAATCTTATTCAGAATCCCCTCCTCATTGTACCGGTTTACCCTGACTTTCATCTGGAACTTTATTTTCTGCTCCGGCCCAAGAAGGGCATTGCCTTCCTCATCCTGCGTCACCGCCGGCTGCGACGCTTCGATGATACATTCCCATGCACAGAGTACGGCGGCATCGTCAATCGTATATGCCATCGATACGCTCTCCTGCCGTCGCTCCCGATACTGTTCCAGCGTCATTTCCGCAAATTTCAGCGCCTCCTCCGAAACACCGGATCTCTGATAGGCACGATATTCCTTCTCCATCATATCTTCTTTTTCCTTACCCAGCACAGCAAGATATTCCTGTGTAAAGCCAAAGGAAATCGTCTGCATCCCCTCCTTTTCCTCGCTTAATACGTCACCGATATCACCGCTGTTATACGGCATTACCGTGACCATCTCCAGATAAGGCGCCTCCCTTCCCGCCCCGTCCACTGTTTCCCAGTCTCCGTTCCAGTCGATGAAACGGTAGACCTCCCTGCCGTCGCAATACTGTCTGAGACAGGGCCTTGTGCCATCTTCATCCGTCGTATAATATTCAGCTGCCCAGCAGCCGGAGATCTGGTCGGCCCAGACATCCACGCGCTCCGATGTCATCCTGTCCTCACCGGAAAATGTACCTGTATACGTATACTGCAGTTGGTCCGTACGCTTTAACCGCCGCATCGCATCCTGCATCCGTCCCATCTCGTCACTTTCCGTCATGCCTCCTGTCACTGCTATGACGGTAATGACAGACGCAAAAACAACAACCGTAACCGCGCGGGCATTTTTCTTTTCCATTGTGCCATCCCCCCGACTATCCGATCAACCCCAGCTTTGCGAACGCTCTGTATATTCCATCGTCATTCACAGCGCCCGCCGTCATATCCGCGCGTATTTTCACATCCTCCCTGGCATTTCCCATGGCAACGCCGATACCTGCATATTCCATCATCTGCAGATCATTCGGCCCGTCCCCGAAAGCAATGCTGTCCTCTCTCCCGATGCCGACGTACTTTAAATAAAGCTCCATCCCTGTCGCCTTGTTAATTCCATTGATGCCGATCTCACCCGAAAAATCGTCTGCGCCGTCCAGGCTGAGCGCAACCACATCAAAATACGGCTCCATATCCGCATGGACCCTTTCTACCGCAAACGGCGCGCGGTAATATATAATCTTTTCATTTTTCTCATAATCCCACGGCTCTTCGGTAAGATGTATCTTTCCGACCAGATTTCCAATCCGATCTTCACTGATTCCCATATCACGGCAGGCATCCATCATACCTTCATAGCTTCTCCGGTTCAGCACGACTCCGTCGTCTGCCTGATAACAGAACACAAAACCCTTCCCCTCCAGATAATCGTAACTGCTTTTCCGGTGTTCTGCGTCTATGTATGCGTGATAAATTTCCCTTCCGTCCGAAATGACAAACGCCCCTGCCCCGCCGACGATACCCGAAAACCCCATCTCAAGCAGTTCTTCATAAATCTGAAACCGGCTCCTTCCGGTACAGATCACCATCTTATGGCCGTTTTCCTTCGCCATTTTTACCGCTTCCTTCGTGGACGCAGGAATCTTTCCATTGAAATCCACCATCGTACCGTCCACGTCCAAAAATACTACTTTCTGTCCCATCTTCTGACCTTCTTTCTCTTCTCTCTGATTATACCCGATTTTTGTCTCCGATACTACCCGAAATACGATTTTATGCAACCTGACGGGAAAGACGGCCGCAATCGTGCTTTCACTGTACTCCGGAAAGAATGAAAAAGCAGGAAAGGACACAGAACATGCACAATTGCATGCTCCGTGCCCTTCATTGATGCCGAAACCAGATACGCTGGCATAAGCGTTACTGCCGGATGTCTACATACCCCATCTCAAGACTCGTATCGCTGAATTCATATGCGCCTCCGAACGTATCGAGACTCAGATAAAGCTCTCCCAGCTCTTCCTCTGTTACAATCCAGCCCATGTGCACCGTCACCGTCTCGCCCGGCTTTATTGACGAAATATAATTATTGTCTCGCTCTCCGCCGTGGACATCATAATACGGCATTTCCGAAAATCCATACCCTTTATTGACTGCTCTCGACCATGCATCCCCTTCCGCTGGTTCTTCATACGATTCCGGCGTGGCGATCTTCATCTTTCCGTCTTTCTCTTCCATCCGCACCAGACTGCCAAAAAACAATACCTCCGACAATCCGGCGTCTCCGGTATTGGTATACTCCACCGTAGCGTATACCAGCTTCTGCGGTACTTCCCGCGATGACACTACCTCACTCAGGGAATCGGTTCCCCCTTGCTTTATGTACTGAATCGTCGCCGGAAGCAGTTTCCCGTCCGCACCCGTCTGCTCTTTCAGATCCTCGTCGACAAAGGCCTCATTAAGAAAGCTCAAATCGTCTGCCACCTGCACGTCGGAGACCTGTACCATAAGCCCTTTATATTGTTCGGATCCCGTTTTTTCCGCAGAAAAACTCTCGCCGATACCATGCGTGTTTTTCATTTCTTCCTTGGAAACGGTAACCCGCGATTCAGAATCAGCCGCTTCATTCTGCACATTTTCTTCCCGGCTCTTCAGATAGGAACTCCAGTCCCAGTCAGCGACAAGATCTTCTCCCTGCGTATCCTCCGTCGGAGTCAGCTTTATTCCCTCTGCAATCTTTATCGCTTCTTCCTTCGATACATCCGAAGCGACATACATCTCCATTACATGGTGAACGTCCGTATAAGCCACATAAATACGCTGATTAAACGTAATCTCTTCCTCGTACAGGTGTGGAAATTCCAGATACACGCCCTGGTATCCATTTACGGTAATATCTTCGCTGGAAACTACGTCTTCATGCAGCATCTCAAACTGGCTGTCCCCGGTATCCATCCGGTAAAACACAATCGACACACCGCCCTTATACAATGCATTCTCAAAACTATATTTCCCGTTCTCCGTCTGTACCATTCCCTCCGGCAGATACCCTGCTTCCATTTTTACATTCGGAACCTCCTGCGGCGCTCCGGATGATGCCGTTCCGGCCGCTTCTGTTCCGGCCGCAGACCCGCCGTCTTCCGAGATCGTCACATTGACCCCGTAATTGCCGACCTGTTCCCGCTGCATCCGGTAGAGACTCACACCGGCAAATGCGGTCGTTCCCAGAAACAACACTGCGGCGATCGATGCGGCGGCCGTTCTTCCCACTGCCCTACGGCTCTTCTGAAATTGCGGACGCTCCGTTTTTACCTGTTTTTCGACTTCTCTTTCAATCATAGCCCTCATCTCCTCCGACATTTCAGGAAATTCATATTTTAAATCTTCCAGTCTCATATCCTTCCTCCATCCTGCTTCCCATTTACGCCATAACAGCCTCATGTCAACGCCTGCTCCAGATCGATGCGCAGCTTTGTCCGCGCCCGGGCCAGCCTGTTTTTGACGGCACTCTCCGAAATCTCAAGCAGGCCCGCCGTCTCTTTTACGCTGTAGCCCTCCAGGTAATAAAGTGTGACGCAGATTCTGATCTCCTGCGGCAGCCGGCTGACCGCCTCGTAAAGATCCGAATAATCCTCCGGCTGCACCCCCTCTTCCTCGCGTGTATAATCCTCCAGGGACACAATACGCTTCTCCTTGCGCATTATGGTATAACATTCATTGATTAAAATTCGTATCAGCCAGGTTTTCGCATACGAATCCTGCTTTAGAGTATGTAAATTTGTAA
>CANDFU010000050.1 GCA_947384095.1 uncultured Roseburia sp.
ATTTTCAGAAAAAGATGACGTTTGCAGCGATAGCACCGGTCGGCCGGATTTTCCTCGATCCCTGCCTCCGCGAGCTCATCTACCTTTATCACCATATGCCCTGCGCCGAGTTCTGCGGCTGCACGGGCCGCGTACTCTGTTTCCGACGCCGGGTGCAGCCTTGTCTGCATCGTCACGGCACAGACGTCCGCCGTGCCGGCCGCCTCTTTTGCAAGGGCCAGAACAAGGCTGCTGTCCACGCCGCCGGAAAACGCCACGACGACACGCTCTCCTATGTGGTCTGCGACAATCCGTCTTAATTTTTCAAGCTTTACTCTTTCCATTCTTCCAGTTCTTTCAGCCGCTCCTTCAGCTCTCTTCTCGCATCCTCGATCGCCCCTGCATCCCTGGTGCTTAAGGCGTCCTCAAAAGCTCTCAGCCACATATCGAGGAGCACCCGGTCATTTCCCGTGCTCTCTTCGTAGATACGCTCACCCTTAAGCAGCAGAAGACGGTTTTCTTCCTGCTCACGCGGCGGAATCTTTAAGTATGCCAGCTCCTCCATCCGCTTTGCCGCCTCCTCGGGCGTCATATCATTCTCTTTCCCCTTGATGATCTGCTTCTTTACCTCCCCCGTGGAGACGACTCTTACCTCAACCTCCAGCAGGGAATTGATGTCATAGGTGTACGTGACGTCGACCGCCTCCTCCCCCGCCTTATTCTTCGGCACACGGATCTCAAGGCTTCCCAGGTACAGATTGTTTCTGGCAAAGCGGCTCTCTCCCTGCAGCACCCTGACGCGGATAGATTCCTGATTGTCGTGAAGGGTATAAAGACGCTCGGTCCGGCTGGCCGGGATGATCGTGTTGCGCTCTATGATCGGGAAGAAATGTCCCGCCTCGTACATGCCGTGCGCCCGCTCCACCGACACTTCCGTACCCAGCGTAAAGGAACAGACGTCGGTGAGAATCACTTCTTTTACCGCCTCGCGGCGCTCTTTCATCGCGGCCTGAATCGCGGCGCCCAAAGCGACCGCCTCGTCCGGATGAATCGTCGTATCCGGAAATTTCCGAAACAGCTTTACGATAAAATTGCGCACCACAGGAAGCCTCGTCGCACCTCCGACCAGCACGATCTCGTCCACCTCCGAGAGGCGGATATGTGCGTCCGCAAGGCTCCGCTGAATGGGCCTTCGGATCTTTTCCAGCAACGGCTCACACAATTTTTCGTACTCGTCCAGCGTGGCGGTAAAGGTCCGCTCTTCCCCCTCGTAGGGAAACCGCAACACAACCTCATTTTTTTCGGAAAACTGCTTTTTGGCGTTCTCCGCTTCCTTGTGCAGCCTCGCCTCCTCTTTCTCTGTCAGCCTGTCGGCCTCCATCTCGTTTTTCTCCAGAAACGCCGTCACAAGCACTTCCGTAAAATCTTCACCGCCCAGGTAATTGTCTCCCGCCACCGCGCGGACTTCCAGAATATTCTGAAACAATTCCAGAATCGACACGTCAAACGTACCGCCGCCTAAATCAAATACCAGAAACCGTGTATTTCTCGTCTTTTCATACAGGCCGTAGGAAATGGCCGCCGCCGTCGGCTCGCTGATAATACGTTCGACATTAAGGCCCGCGAGCTCTCCTGCGCGCTTTGTCGCCTTTCTTCTCTTATCGTCAAAATACGCCGGCACACTGATCACCGCTTCCGTGACTGTCTCCCCGAGAAGGAGCTCCGCGTCTTCTTTCAGCGAGCGCAGAACGAAAGAAGACAGCTCCTCCGCGCCAAATTCCCGCCCGCCGAGCTTAAATTTTTTTCCGCTGCCCATAGAGCGCTTAAACACCTGCGCCATCCGCTCCGGGTGCAGCAGGCCATATTCTTTCGCCGTCTCCCCCACCAGAATGTGATTTTCCTCGTCGACCGCGACCACAGACGGCGTCAGGGTCTTTCCGAGACGGTTTACAATCATCTTTGCTCCGTCCGCCGCATAGTATGCAGCCAGACTGTTCGTCGTTCCCAAATCTATTCCTATTATCATCTTTTCCTCATTTCCGCGCTTTACTCCTCCGGCAGAATCCCAAGCTTTCTGCCGAGCGTCTTCGTCTTATAATAACACATACCGGAAGACGGCAGTTTTTTATAGCATTCCCGATAACATTGATACGCCTTTTCCAGATCGCCCTGCGCCTCGTAAAACATCGCATACGCTTCTTCATATTCCACACAGACGCACTGTCTGCAGTCTCTGCATATTTTCATCGTTTTAAGGCGCTCTAACCCTTTCTGCGCCTCGTCCATGTTTCCGTTGTAAACCCAGTAATGAACCATATTGCAGAGATTGACGAACGCGCTGTCCGGGTCGTTCAGATACTGCTCCAGCGGCGGGTATGCATCCGTATCGAAGCAATAATGCTCCTCAATGGCCCGCATATAAAGCCCGGCCCATTTTTCTGTCTCACCGGCGTCGCCGGCTTCCCAGGAGATACGCATCCGCTCTAAGATCTTTCCTTTGTTTCCCCACCAGTCCTTTTCCGCTTCCACGCGTCCCATTACCATTTTCTTCGTTGCAAGAGCTTTTTCCATATCCATAAGGTAATAATACTGGATATCCGAGAGATCCTCCCACGCGTCGGCCGAATCAGACTTCTCTGCAATCGCAAGCGCCTGCCGTTCCAGCTCTTTCGCCTGGCTTTGACTGTGGCAGAGCGTTTTTTCAATCCCCAGCCGGCGGGAAAGATACCGTTCCTCCGTCATGTTTCCCTTTTCGTAAGACTCTTTTAAAAGAAGAAGGGCATCGTCATAACGTTTCTGCGCTTTATAAAGAAGTACCAGCTCCCAGTAACACCACGACTGGTCGCTCCCCTCAAACAACCCGATACCTTTCCGGTACCATTCTTCCGCTTCGTCCAGCCTTCCCATCTTCTGGCAGGTCTCTGCGGCATTTGTATACATTGCCCACCCGTTTTCCTTTGGATCCTCGAGGTTCGCGACCGCTTTTTTAAAATAAAACAGCGCCTGCTGATATTTTTCCATATGGTAAAGAATCCGCCCTTTCAGATTCAGCCCATAGGGGTTCGTCTTATCGAGACGGATGGCCGTATCCGCGTCCTCAGCCGCTTTATCGAGAACACCCAGCATCCGGTAAATAATTCCGCGCACGCGGTAATCAAACGCACTCTCCGGACTCAGCGCGATCTGGCGGTCTGCATACGGCAGCGCCTTGTAAAGCAGAGGCACACTGCTGTGATTGTCCCCTTCCCTTTTGTATATCGCGGCAATCTTCCGGTTCACCTCATCCTGCTCCGGATTGATCGACAACGCCTGCTGATAATAAACAATCGCCTCTTCCCACTCGCCGGCCGCATCGTAACACGCCGCCAGATTCATCGCAGCGCGCTCTGTCATTCCATTCCCGGCGATAAACTTCTGATAGGCGTCGATCGCTTCTTTATATTTTTTCGCTCCCTGTAAAATATAGGCATACGTATAGTAATATCCGGCGCTCGCCTTAAGCGGCTCGTCCCTGCGCAGGCCGATCGCCTTCTTTATGTACTCTTCCGCTTTTCCAGGATGCATAAACGGCTCGTAATACTGGCAGTCCTCAATAATCGCCATCTCATAGTATAACTCGGACAACTCTTTGTCTCCCGCATTGCCCTCCTCAAACTTCTTCAGCAACGCCTCCGCTTTCCGCAATGCTTCAAAATAAGAGACGTCTGACCGGCATCCGATCCGCTCACAGCGCAGCGAGAGCACATCCAGCTCAAAGCTCTCTGCCCCTGCTTCCTTCGCCTGTTTAAAAATGCCCTCCGCGTCCTGAAGCTGCCGGTACTCGATAAACACCTCCGCAGCCAGCTCATACATGGGCGCATATTCCGCATAGATTTCCTTCGCCTGGTAAAACAGATCAACCACTTCCTGTGCACGGCCAAGCTCGGAACATGCCTTCTGCTTCTGTACCACAGCCGGGAACCATTCCTCATTGTCGGCAAGAATGGCGTCCGCCTGTTCGATCGCCTCCTCGTATTTTTCCTCAAGTATCAGAAGATCCAGAAGATCCTGCAGAATATTCGGCTGATCCGGCGCAAACGTAAGCGCCTTCTCAAACGCTTCGCGCGCCCTGTTATAGTACGCATCTGGCGAACCGCCCTCTTTCGCCGCCGCTTCCGCCAGATTCCGCAACGCTTTTCCCTCATAAGAATATGTAAGCGCCGCCTGCCATTTATCATCCGTATCTTCTTCCTGCCCGTCCGCACTTTCCTGCTCTGTTTCCCCGCTTTTCTCCTTCTCCTCTTTTTCATCATCCTCCCTCTCTGCTTTTTCGATACGCTCCATCACCGCCTCTCTCCAGAGACGGCTCTCCCCGATACTCTCATCATATCGTTCGGCACGGTAATAAAACGTACACAGATATTTGTGGGCATCCTCCATTTTCTCCAGATACTCCGGATGTCCCAGCATAAAATCGATTCCCTCTTTCACGCGCTCCGTGCGGATATAGCAGACACACATCCGATCCGCGTCTTCCTGCGAAAGCGTCCCGGCGGCAAGCCTTTCTTCACATTGCAGAAGAAAGGCTTCGTCCAGTTCTTTGAGCATTTCCTGCAGCTTCTCGTCCCGCGAATACCGCGTCGCAGCCAGGCAATGCCGGATGGCGGCGGCAAGATTTCCCTGCTCCCTCTCATAGATGGCAAGATACTTCTCCGCCAGATAGTATGTCCCCAGCCGCTCTCCGACATCCTTAAAAACGCAAACCGCTTTTTCCCTGTTCCCACAGCCCCAGAGAACCTCGGCGCCCAGTATCTGTATCTTTGCATTTTCCGGATACCCTGCTATCAGCTCTTCCGCCGCCTCCGCTGCAGTCAGATCTCCCTGCACGGCGGCCAGACGTGCTTTTGCCAGCCGGTAATACGGATGATCAATCCCAAGCTGCTCCATCACCGCCACAATCTGCTCTGCTTCCCTGCTGTTCTTCTCCGCCAGCGCATCCTCAAGTTCATATAACCGGTTCTGGAACTGGTCGTAATCCGCCGTGTCCTCCCCTTTTATCCATTCAAACGGAAAGTCGTCGCTTCCCTCCAGATCTCCGATCCTGCGAATCATATAGTCGACAAATCCGACCGGCAGATGTTCCTTAAATTCCGCTTCACACTCTCTGATTCCGAAAAAATTATCCAGCACCCGGTAAACGCTGCTCTTAAGCTGGTAGTGATCCGCCAGAAAGCGAAAAAGCCTCCATTTTATTTCCTCCCCGTATTCCAGATCGATACAGATTTCATCGGAAAGCAGCCCCTTCCATTCACGCTCATTTAAACGCTTCGGCAGACAAAAATATACCTCTGCAACGCGCCGCATCCACTGCCCTGCCGGAGTGTCATCCACTTCCTCTTCTTCCTCTTTTTCCGGCTCCCTCGCCAGAGCGACCGCCTGCTCATATGCTTCCCTGAGGCGCTTAAATCCTTCGGGATCATCTTCGGGATTATTTGCGGCCAGCTGCTCCCTATACGCCCTTCGGATCTGCTCTTCCTCTCTGGTTTCCGCAATCCCTAACACTGCAAATATCATACTTTTATCCATTATGAAACCTCCTGCGTCATTTCTTCTGCTCATCCCTTCACTTTGAAAGTATCGAATTTTTATGGCAGGCCTGCGCACTTGCTGCGCTGACCGTACAGCACCAAAATGCCCGTTTTCGGCATTTTATATGCGTCCGCCGACTCCTGCAGACTCCCTTTCATTCATGGGAGCGCCGAAAACAGCGGCATGGGAGTTTATCGGATAATTCAGCTCATCGTTGTATGTAGATCAGACCAGTTTATTATAACACAGTTTCGTCCGGATTTCTTCCTTAATCTTTTATGAAATTGAAAACAGGGGAGGCGGCAAAACTGCCGTCTCCCCTGTTTTCAAAGTCAGCACCCCCGCAGGATAAATCAGACGTCTGTCCGGCATCCGGCAGCCGCCCGGCTACTGCCCGCAGAAACAAATTATAACCCGGAGAGAGCATTTTCTTCCGGCTCTTTCCGATGTTCGATTTTGTGCAGAATGGTAAAACAGATCACAGTGGAAAGCACAATCGACATATAATCCGCCACACCCTGCGCATAGATTACGCCTTCAAGGCCGAAAAGAGCGTTTAAGAGAAACACCATCGGCACAAACACCAGCCCCTGGCGGCAGATCGTGAGAACAAGAGACGGAAGTGCCTTCCCCATTCCCTGCAGCGTATTGATATTCAAAAACAAAATCCCAATTACCGGCCCGGAAATCTGCAGGGCGATCATCATGCCGATTCCGGCCTCAATCACCGCCGCGTCATCGATAAATGCACGGATCACCCCTGCCCTTGCGACTACCATGAAAACGGTCAGCACCGTTCCCATAATGATCGCGCACATTCCCGTAAACCGATAAATCTGCTTGAGACGTTTTATATTTCTTGAACCGTAGTTGTAACCGATCAACGGCTGGATACCGGTGCAAAGGCCGATCTGCAGCAATACCACCAGCATATTCGCCTTCATTGCAACGCCCATCGCCGCCACCGGGTTATCCCCGTACGATGCAAGCACATTGTTTAAAATGATATTGGCAAAACTCATCAGAATATTGTTAAGAGATGCCGGAATCCCGATTGACAATACGCTTGTCGCAATTCGTTCGCCCGCCTTAAAATCCTTCGGATGAATCGAAAGCGATGACTTTTTTCGCAGAAAATACGACAGATAAAACAGGCAGGCTGCCATATTCCCCACAACGGTTGCGATCGCTGCACCGGCAACGCCCCAGCCAAGAAGAAGAATCATCACCGGATCCAGAACAATATTGGTCACCGTTCCGATCATATTTCCGATCATCGACTCTTTCGCGGCGCCTTCGCCTCTTAAAATATTGCCGAAAGCCGTGCCAAACATGATAAACGGCCCGCCAAACGCCACATAAGTCAGATATTCCCGTGCATAACCTACCGTATTTTCACTTGCGCCGATCATATTTAAAATCGGCGACATCCCCACGAGGAACAGAGCCGCCATCGCAACGCCAAGCCCCAGCGATCCGTAACAACAGAAAGACGAAATATGTCTCGCCCGATCCAGCCGTCCTTCACCCAGCGCTCTTGAAATCGCAGAGCTTCCGCCGATTCCGAACAGATTTCCCAATGCCATAAATACCATGAATACCGGCGTAGCGAGAGAAACCGCCGCCACCTGCATTGCATCTTTCGTCTGACCGATAAAAAACGTATCCGCCATATTGTAGATCACGACCACAAGCATCGTGATGATGGTGGGAACCGCCATGACAGTCACCGCCTTCGCCACAGGTGCATCCTCAAACAACTCCTTGTTTTTGTTCATTTTTCCTCCTTTCCGTGCCGTCAGCCGCATCCCCCGCAATGAAATAACCCCTCTCTATTCACCGAGCAGATACGTCACACTCTGTCTTCCGAGAGAAACCACCAGCCTGACCGGTTCCTCTCCCTGTACCACCTCTTCCGGCACTTCAAAAATTACCTCCCCGCTTTCAGACTCTCCGGGCTCTAAGACCGTACCGTTTAAACAACGGGTGTCGTTGATGGCATCGACACAGTCGTATACGCTGCCTGTCTGCGGACTGAGAATCTGGACAATCGGATCTTTTGCAGAATCATATACCATTGGCAGAAAAGTATCATCTTCCGTTCCTCTGTTTGTAATCGTCATTTCTGCACGTACAAATTTATTCCCGTCGCCGGCCGTATACCGGAACATTCCCTCGTCAAAAGAAGCCACAATCTGAGCGGACTGATATGTAATTTCCCAATTTCCCAGAATCACGGACTCCCCGCCTTTTAATTCCGAATCAATGCCTGCCGTATTATCAAGCAGTGTGACATACCTATCCGGCTGATTCATATTGTGATAAATATAGGACAGCACGTCAGCCGTCGTTATTTCCGGATATTGCGCTCCCTCCTCGGTTGCATCCTTAAAAATCGTGTTGGAAGGAGATTCCGCGACGGTTCCCAGATGCTTCAAGTACGTCCCGGTTCCCGCCTCATATAAATCAATCGACGTGCGCGCGATCACTTCCTGAATTCTGGTATCATTTCCGGACCGGTCCTGATAAAATTCTCCATATTCATATTCTGGCGTCAGAACCAGGTAATAATCCGCCTCCCCGAGCGATGCCGGAAACTCTTCCTCCGGCAGGCCGAGCATAAAATCTCCCAGAACACGCAGGGCCGCAGGAGAATCTTTAAAATCCGCCTCCTGCAGATTGCGATAAAACGCCGCAACCTTCTTTCCCTCCGTCTCAATCGTCTCGGGAAGCCCCTCTGTGGCCGGATCTTTTAACTGCAGCTCTGCCGGGACATCAACCGTCATTTTTGTATCAAAGCAGGATTCCCCCGTGAGCTCCGATGACATCCTGAACTCCTCTTCCCCAAACTCGGATTCCAGCATGGGAAGCAGAAAAGACCGCAGATATCCGAGATAAGCCATGGCATGATCCGCGTCATCCGCACGGACCTGATGCGGGTCCGTATAGCTGTAAAAGTAAGTTTCTTTCCAGTCTTCGGCTTTCCACTCCTTGTAATAATCTTCCTGCATCAGGGCATCGCCAATCTCGATTATCTTTGCAGGGTTTTTCTCCACCCATTTATCAATGGCCGAACGGAACCCATCCGCATAACTGCTGTCATCCGGTATACCGGAAATCAGCGCAGTTATCGTCTGTGCATCAATCTGATCCGCCGCCAAAAGCAGCGGTTCAAAACAGTCGTAAGGGTAGAACGCATCTTCCAGACTCTCCCAGAACGCCTCCCCCTCCGTTGTGACCTTCTGAAGGAAATGATCGGCATAAGCCGCACTGTCATCCCCATCGGCTTTCTGTCCTTCCAGCGC
>CANDFU010000051.1 GCA_947384095.1 uncultured Roseburia sp.
AGACGCAGGGGATTCCCGGCATGCCAAAGGAGAGGGCGTATATGAGCGGCAGATGATTCTCGTTGCCAAGGATGCTTGCCACCCGCGTGACATCATGGTTGTCGACGAAAGAGAGCAGATGTTTTCCTTTGTAGAGCGTCCAGTTTTCCGGCCCGAACTGCCGCTGCAGGGAGTGGACGATTTCAAACAGGTTCATGGAATTAAAGCTGGAGTGAAGTCCCTTATAGCATTCATAGTTGGTCACGGAATGCAGCATCGCGTCGTTCATAATCTGGTTGTAATCGCCGTGCAGTGTCTCTCCCACAAGGAAAAAGTCCGGTTTTAACTCATCGCAGAAACGGCGGAGCCTCCGCAAAAAATCGTGGTCCAGACAGTAGGCGACATCCAGGCGCAGGCCGTCGATGTCAAATTCTTCCACCCATCCCCTAATACAGGAAAAAATGTGTTGGATTACTTCTTCGTTGCGCAGGTTGATCCTGACAAGATCATAATTTCCTTCCCAGCCCTCATACCACAGGCCGTCGTTGCAGACCGAGTTTCCGTCGAAGTTCAGGAAAAACCAGTCTTTGCATGCGGAATCCCGACGGTTTTTTAAGACGTCCTGAAAAGCGTGGAAGCCGCGTCCGACGTGGTTGAACACGCCGTCTAAGACTACGCGTATGCCCTCTTTGTGGAGTGCGTCGCACAGCGCGCTGAAATCCTCGTTGGTTCCGAGCCGCGGGTCTATTTTCCGGTAATCTCTTGTGTTGTATCCGTGCGTGTCGGAATCAAAGACCGGGGAAAAATAAACGGCGTTCGCGCCAAGCTTTCTGATATGAGGAATCCAGTCGTTTATTTTTGTGATCCGGTGCTTTAGGACGCCGTCGTTCTCAAACGGTGCGCCGCAAAAACCAAGCGGGTAAATCTGATAAAAAACACTTTCATAAGCCCACATAAACTTGTCTCCTATTCTGTTGAACAAAAACTATGCCATGCTCATTTCGTGAGATTTTCTGGAGCAGGCACGCTGTGCCGTGATGACGATGTCGCGGAGACCGCCTTTTTCCAAAGCGGCGACCGCCTCAATGGTAGTACCTCCCGGAGAACACACGGCGTCTTTTAAAACGCCTGGATGTTCGCCTGTCTCAAGGATCATCCTGGCCGCCCCGTAAACCGACTGGGCGGCGAATTTATAAGCCAGTGCCCGGGGCATTCCGTCCGCGACGGCGGCATCGGCCATTGCTTCAATAAACATATAAATATAAGCAGGGGAAGAACCGGATACGCCGACGACGGCGTCCATCATATGCTCGGGGACAATCTCTGCTTTCCCGAAGCAGCAGAAGAGCTCCTGCACCTGCGCCAGATCTTTTGCGCCCACTTTTTCGTTGGCGCACAGGGCGCTCATTCCTTCGCCGACAAGGGCGGGGGTGTTGGGCATGGCGCGTACCAGTTTGACGTCTTTTCCAAAAATATCGCGGAGAGCGGAAAGCGTCCTGCCCGCTGCGATGGAAACGACGATACAGTTTGGCTTTAAATAGCCTGCGATGTTTGGAATGACTTCGCCAAGTTTATCCGGTTTTACTGCCAGAAACAAAATATCGCTCCGCGATGCAACCGTTTCATTGGAACGTGTCGTTTCTATGGAATATTTTGTGCGTATCCGCTCCAGAGTCTCCGGCGAATGTGCGCTGGCGATGATCTGACTGGTATTGGCGATGGAAGAGCCTAAGATACCGCCGATCATGGCGCTGCCCATATTTCCGGCGCCAATAAAACCGATGATTTTATCGAACATAGTCTGAACCTGACCTTTCTTAATATGTATGATAATCCTCTGCTAATGGTATCGCTTTTTGACGAAAACGTCAATATATTTCGGGGGTATGGACGGAACTGTCCCGGTGATCTGACCGGGCTGCTGCGGGGCTGACGGCGGGAGTGATTGCTATTTCGGGACATTCGTGATACAATAAGCGGCAGAATGTATAGATGAGGATGGAGGAAAGGACTGGTTGACGTTATGGAGAATCCGTTTTACAGGCAGCGGGGGAGCGGACGGCGTTCCGGCAGGATGGAAGCGGCATCCTTTTATCTGGGGATTATTGCAGTCACGACCCCCTGTCTTGTCTACACGACGCTGATCTGCGGGTCGTTAGGCATCGTGTTTGCCCTGCTTTCCCGTGGAGGGGAGCTTACGCTGACGCCGAAGGCCAGGGCAGGGCTTATTATGGGACTCGTCGGGCTTTCGATTCTTCTTTTTATGATTGCCTGCACGATCATTGTGGCCAATGTCAGTTATGGCGGGCTGGAGGAGATGATGCGGCAGATGTATGGGCAGATGGGGCTGGATTATGATTTGATTTTCCGCTGACAGGGTGGAAAAAGTCCATCGTCTGTGCTATGATTGAAAAAGACCGGACGATTAGAAAAAGTCTGGTCCGAAATGGAGGTGTTTTTATGTCGATTGGAGGTATTTTGGGATATCATCCGTATTCCGTTTCCGGTTATTATGACGCGCCGAAAGCTGTCGGCGGCAGCGGCCCGGAAGAAGACGGCCGTTCCGTTGAGAAGACGGGGCGCAAATCTTCTCCGGAAGAGTGCCAGACCTGTAAGGAGCGCAAATATCAGGACGGTTCCGATGAAAACGTTTCTTTTAAGTCGGCGGCACACATCTCGCCCCAGGCGGCCGGCCCGGCAGTGCGCGCTCACGAGGGGGAGCATGTGGCCAACGCTTATGACAAGGCGGCGGAGAAAGGCGGAAAGGTTCTCTCGGCTTCGGTGTCCATACACACGGCTGTCTGCCCGGAATGCGGGCGCACTTATGTTTCCGGCGGTACGACGAATACGAGGATCCGATATTCTGATGAGTCAAATCCATATCAGAAAAACCAGAAAGCGCAGGATGCGCTGCGGCTTAAGGGGCGTAATATTGACATAGCCGCCTGATGCGGCTATGGCGTCTGGGACGGTTATGTCAGACGGATACGGCGCAGATTCAGGAATCCGATCGTTTCTGCGCCCGGATCGGAGGCTTTGGCATGGAGGAGTTTTATGAATAACCGGACATCCGGAGAGATTAAGCGAATCTCCCGTGATATTTTAAATGACAGATACAATGTACCGATGGGAGCTTTTATGATCGCCGGCCTGATCCCGGCCGTCATCCGGTTTCCGTTTTCTTCGGATGACGGCTATCAGACAGTGCCGCAGTTTTTCATTGCGCTTGTCGCAAATTTTCTGATCATGCTGATCGCGCAGGTGCTGCGGACGGGCGTTATCCGGATTCATCTGAATATGACGCGGGCGGGCGGTTTCCGGCTATCACAGGTGTTTGATCCGCTGCGCCGCGGTACAGAGCGCTATTTTTGCGCGGCTTTTTTTACCGGTATCCTGCTTTGGGTGTGCGGCATTCCGTTTTTCGCGGGCAGCCTTTATTTTTATCTCGCAGAGATTACGGCATTCTCGGTAGCAGTTCTGGTGATTACGGGGACGCTGTCTCTGGTTTCTGCCGTTTTTTTTGTGCTCAGTTACAGTTTCGTGCCGCATTTTCTGCTCGATTATCCACAGATGCGGGTGACGGCGGCGTTTCGCGAATGCCGGAAGCTGATGCGGGGAAACCGGCGGCGGCTGTTCGGGCTGCTGTGCAGTTTTATCGGGTACGGCGTGCCCGTCGTTCTTTCTTTTGGCTTTGCGCTGCTCTGGGTCGGTCCCTATATGACGCAGACCATGGTGACTTTTTATCTGGACTGTACCTGCGAGCTTGACCGGATTCCGGTGCGCAGTTATGGCGCCGGAAACTGACGAGGAACTATGCTGCCGAAGCAGCCCGCCGCAGGCGGGGAATCCGGCGCGCCGGATTCTTTTTATTCTGTGGTTTTTACAGTCACATTTCCGACGCCGCAGGAGATCGTTATCTTTCCGGCGGCTTGTTTTGTAAAATCTTCATTTTGTGGTCCTTCCTGCGGATGATCCATGTCTGGATTTTTGCTGTGTTGTGTCCGGGCATTTCCGTTTTCGATATACCGGCTGCCGATCTGCCCGGCGGTCTGTCCGTTGATGCTGACTCTTCCGATGCCGCAGGAAATGTCATAGCTATAGTCCGATTGTTTTCCTGCCAGCAGAATGGTGCATTTTCCGATACCGCAGTCGACGTTAAGGTCATGCCCGATGGAGCCGTTCATATAAAAATCGCCCACCCCGCAGTCGATCTTTGCGTCGTCTGCTTTTATCCGGTCGAGTTTTACCTTTCCGGCGCCGACTTTTGTTTCCAGGGTTTTTTTCACATCAAGTCTGCCGATGCGGGCGTTTCCGGTGCCGGTTTCCAGATAAAAGGAGTGGCATTTTATTGCGGCCCGGCGCAGGTCGGCGTTTCCGGCGCCGATTTCCAGGGCAAAATTGTCAAGCCGCAATCCGGGCGGCAGCAGGATCTTTAACTGTGAGGAATCCGTATTGACATGGAAGAGTCTGTGTGGAAAACGGTATCCCAGGCGGATATGAAGGGTTCCGTCCCCAAGGCTGCTTTCATACACGGCATCCGGGCCGCAGAACGCACTGACGAGCAGGTTTTCTTCTGTCTCTGACGTTTCGACGGTCAGTCCGGCCGCCTCGATTTCCACTTTCAGCGAACGTATTTCCGCGGCGATAAATTGTTCTCTTTTTTCTTCCATTTTCTTCGTCCTTTCTGTGTGATAGATAGCGTGTCGTGTTCTGTTTTCCCTTAACCATTAAATATAGAAAAGATTGATTGCCCCGAAGTTTGCGGAACCTTCAATATGCAGGACGGTATCGCCCGAGGCAGTGCAATTACCGCTCTCATGGACCGTACCGAACGCGCGGTCAAGCGTGTGCTGTGTCCGCCATTCTTTTGGAATGTAGAGGTTGAGCGTTCCGAAATTTGATTCCGCGGTGACATATGCGCAGCCATTGTCGACGACGGCGCTGTCAAAATATACGGATAATGTCCCGAAATTATTTTCCAGATCTGCGCTGCAGAAATGATCGGACTGTATATAGCGGATTGCCGTGCCGAAATTGTTTTCGCAGCGGATGCGCTCTCCGGTACATGATTCATTGCCGATGCCAAGCAGATCCGGCCCGGCCGGCATCCTGATATCAATGGATGCCCTGGCACCGCGAAAAATCATGGAGAGGCCGATGCTGCCGAATAAAGCGGCCAGGAGGACGGTCCAGGGCGTGAGGGCGGTGATGCCAAGCGGTCTGTCGTAGAGGATGGCCAGGAATGCCAGCGGAAACAGGATTTTATAAAAGTTCATACGTTTGAAACCGCCGGCAAGTATCCAGAGAAAAAGTATGGTGAGCAGAATGCGGTACAGACCGATGTCGGGAAAGATCCCGAGCCTGTTAATAATGGCGTAGACTGCTGCGAAGATGAAAAAAATTCCCCAGAATAGATTTTTACGATTCATGATGCAACCTCTTTTCTTCTAATTTGCGTATCAGTGGTTTGTAATAATAACGCGACACATAGACCTGTTTGTGCGTATCGCGGAAGGCGGCCACGCTGGAGGCGGTCAGATTGCGGTTTATGGAGTAAATATGGTTTGTGTTTAAAATGGCTGATTTTGATACTCTCATAAAAAAACCGGGCAGGAGGTCTTCCAGCTCATAAAGTTTATATTTTGTCTGATAGATTTCCGTCCGTGTGTGCGCCGAGATCTGACCGGAGTCCGTCTCAAAAAACAGGATTTCATCCAGTGTCAGATAATACTCCGTAGTGCCCTTATAAAACGGAAGCTTCTGTGATGCCCCTGCGGCGTCGCGGACGGCCTGTTGTATGCGCGCAATCTGTTCGGTCAGCCCGCGGCAACGGATGATTACCTCGTCTTCTGTGATGCCGTCGTCCATTTCAATTCTTAGTCTCATACATTTTCTCCATGCTCTCTCCCTGCGGATGCTCCTGTTTCACAGCCAGCGGCCGCTCTGGCTGATTTCAGTATAGGAAAAACGGCCTGCCTTGTAAACTGCTTTTTTGCAAGTGGTTTCATTTGGGAGGTAACCGGTAAATCCGGGGAAGCGTAGAGGAATCGGGGTATTTGACGATGGCGGAGGAAGGATGAAAGAATTTCCGCCAATTGCCGGAGCGTTTCGGCGACAGGAAAGCAGAATTGTGGCGGCCGCTGATTTTCTTGCAGTTTCTCTTAAGGTGTGATAGAATGCCCATGAAAAATTCTGACAGAAAGAGGAGAGAAAGATGACGGGAACAGCAGACAGTGGAAATGGCAGAAAGGTTGCGCTGGCGGCAGTGATTCTGATCGCCGTCGCGGTGGTTTTCGGGGTGATTTATATGAATTTTGGCCCGAAAACAGCGGAAGGGGCAAAGCAGATTACGGTTGAGGTGGTGGATGACGCGGGCAATTCCCAGAGTTATGTTACGCGCACCGACGCGGAGTATCTGCGCCAGGCGCTGGAGGAGATTGACGGTCTTGCCGTTGAGGGAACCGAATCGGAATACGGACTGATGGTGGAGACGGTAAACGGCGTGACGGCGGATTACAATGCGGATGGCGCGTACTGGGCTTTTTTCGTAAATGATGAATACTGTAATTACGGTGTGGATACGCAGCCGGTGGAGGACGGACAGGAGTACCGTATTGTCTATACGACAGAATGAGGCGGCAGATGAGAGAAGGGAGAGATTCCGGAGGGCGAAAGCCCGGGGCAAGGGATATCGCGCTGACGGGGGTTATGATCGCGACAATCGAGGCGGCGAAGCTCGCGCTTTCGTTTCTGCCGAATGTAGAGCTGGTGACGCTGCTGGTAATTCTTTACACACTTACATTTGGCAGGAAAATTGCCTACGTCATAGCCGCGTTTCTGCTTCTGGAAGGCTGCCTGTACGGATTCGGGCTGTGGTGGATTATGTATGCCTATATCTGGCCGCTTGTCGCCGGTTTTGCCTGGATCTTCCGCGGGCGGCAGTCCGTGTGGTTCTGGAGTATTTTTTCCGGGGCCTGCGGGCTTTTTTTCGGGGCGCTCTGTTCCGTTCCGTACCTGTTTATCGGAGGTACAAAAGCGATGTTTGCCTGGTGGGTGGCGGGAATACCGTATGATCTGATTCACTGTGTATCCAATACGGTACTCTGTTTCGTGTTGTTTACGCCGCTGAAAGCGGTTCTGAGTAATCTGGAGGAAAAACGGCAGACGTAAGTTGTGCCGCTATTCTTGATTTTATGGGACAGAACATCTATAATGGAAGTATAAAAAATGGATTGGAGCAATGTAAATTATGAGTGAGATGAAAAAAGAGATCCTGTTTCTGCAGCCGGTGTGTACTCACAATATCTGGGGCGGAACAAAACTCAGGGAAGAGTTTGGCTATCCGGTCGAGGGGGACGATATCGGGGAGTGCTGGGGCATTTCAGCGCATCCGAACGGGGACGGCACGGTGAAATCCGGTGCATTTGCCGGAAGAAAATTGTCGGAGGTTTTTAAGGAGTATCCGCAGCTGTTCGGAAGTCTCGCCTATGACCGTTTTCCGCTTATGACAAAGATTATCGATGCGCGGGATGACCTGAGCATCCAGGTGCACCCGGACGACAATTATGCAAGGGAACATGAAAATGGTTCGTTTGGAAAGACAGAGTGCTGGTATATCATGGACTGCCCGCAGGATGCCACGCTGGTGATCGGACACAATGCAGCGTCGCGCAAGGAGCTTTCCGATATGATTCATGGCGGTCGGTGGAAGGAGTTTATCCGCGAGATTCCGGTGAAAAAGGGAGATTTTATTCAGATTGACCCGGGTACCGTCCACGCCATCAAGGGCGGCCTGCTGATTCTGGAGACGCAGCAGAACAGCGATATCACTTATCGCGTTTACGATTATGACCGTCTTTCAAACGGAAAGCCGAGGGAGCTGCATGTGGAAAAGAGTATTGACGTCATCACGGTTCCGGCAAAATCTGTGGAAGACAGCGTGAAGTCAGTGCTTGGCCTGCCTGAAAATACCTTAAATGAATTGTACGCGTGCAGTTATTATTCCATTTTCAAGCTGGATGTGAACGGGGAAACGGTGTTTGAGCAGAAATACCCGTTCCTTATGGTTTCCGTGCTGGAGGGAAGCGGGACGGTGGACGGGCAGGACGTAAAGAAGGGGGATCATTTTATACTGCCGTGCGGGTTCGGAACCGTAAAAATGCAGGGGCGGATGAGCCTCATGGCGTCTACTGTGACATCTTAAGCGGCCGTGCTGTGTTACCTGCATGCCTGCATGAAAAAGGAATCGCACGGGCGGCCGGAAAATGGACCGTCTTAAGAAGGCAAAAGGAGAAAATGCAATGATTGTTCAACATAATCAGGCGGGCATGGGAGCGCTTTCCCAGTCAAAGATTACCACTGGACGCAAAGCCAGGACATCCGAACGTCTCGCCAGCGGTTATCGTATCAATCGTGCGGCAGATGACGCGGCCGGGCTTTCCATCTCACAGAAAATGCGCGCACAGATTCGCGGCCTGGATCAGGCAAATGAGAATATACAGGACGGGATCAATTTTGTAAGGGTTGGAGAAGGCGGAATGCAGGAAGTGCACGAGATTCTTCAACGGATACGCGAGCTGTCCGTGCAGGCGGCGAATGATACAAATACGCTGGAGGAACGCATTGCAATCCAGTTTGAGATTGACGCCCTCTCTGTAGAAATTAATAAAATCGCAAACGGCACCTCTTTCAACGGGCATCATATGCTCTGCGGGGAAACTGTCGGAGCAGTTAT
>CANDFU010000052.1 GCA_947384095.1 uncultured Roseburia sp.
CTACACTATAACCTACACTCTTTCCCTACACGACGCTCTTCCGATCTATCCGCCGACGTCTGTCCGCCATCCTCCACAGGGACCAGGCCATCGTCCGCAGGCAGAGTCTGTCCGCCGTCCGCAGGATAACCTGTCTCACCGTCGGCGGATGCCGTACTCCCGTCGTCCGCTTCCACCAGCTTTCCGGTCGCCTCATCCACATAATTTTCATCCGCCGCCTCACGTGCCAGGATCATCTCATAGGAAAGCATACTCTCCACCTGTGTCTGATAATCCTCCCCATACCAGGCCTCATCGCCCAGGGGAAACATATGGCGCAGCAGCCATTCGGCCGCCGTCATCTTCTCTGATCCGGAAGCGTCATACGCAAGCCCGGGAAGATACCACTCTAAAATCTCCTCATAGCAGGCCACCGCCGCCTCTTTTTTTAATTTTGAAAAAATCCTTTCTTTTCCCTGGAAAAACAAAAAAAGAAAAGCGATACCGATCAGAACCAGAAACAGCGCCGCACTCATTTTTTTCTTTTTATATTGATATCGATACACACGCATACTAGAATTTATGCATGTATCGCCCTTCTTATTCCACGTGAGCCCTCTGCGCGCCGCCTCCCATAAATGCAATATTTAAGCCCTCAGAAATCGTAAAGCTGAGCCTTTTCACCGATTCGTCAATATCCTTCGGCGTCACGAACATCGCATTTAAATTCGGGGAGAGCAGTTCCCGTATCAGCTCATATTTTTCCGCATCATTGAGTTCTTCCAGCGAATTTCCAAGCTGCGAAAACGCCGCGCTCTGAGCCATCGCATTTACAAGATTATACATGGTATCATTCACAATCGTCGCCGCATCCACCACCGTCGGTATCCCGATGGAAATCACGGGCACGCCCAGGCTCTTCTCATTGAGCCCGTGCCGGTGATTTCCCACCCCGCTTCCCGGATTAATTCCGGTGTCCGTCACCTGGATAGTGCGGTTCAGCCGCTTCGTGCTGCGCGCGGCGAGCGCATCCACCGCTATGACAAGCTCCGGTTTTGTCTCTCTTATAATCCCCTTGATAATCTCCAGACTCTCCATACCGGTCTGCGCCATAACGCCCGGCACAATGCTGCTGATGCGGTTTACCTTATCCTGTCCGAACGCATATTTCCCGTATTCCTTCAGAATATGGCGCGTGATAAACAGATTGTCCACCACACGCGGCCCCAGCGCATCCGGCGTGACTTCCCTGTTTCCGAGTCCGACGACCAGAACGGAAATCTCATCTTTTCTGATGCGTGCAAGCTTTTTTATAATTTTCGCAAGCTGCACAGAAATCTCCCTGTGGTAATCTTCATCCTCCTCGTCCATATTTCCCGCCTCGATCGTGATGTAAGTCCCCTTTGGCTTTCCCATCGTCTTTGCGCCGTTTTCCGTCTCGATGACAACGGTACTGATCGTCAGGTTTTTGTCGACTCTCTCTTCCAGAAAACGGACTCCTTTGAGTTCAACGTTGTCCTCCTGCATTTTCTCCTGCGTCTCTAACGCCAGGTCAGTACGAATCTGATACATGATGTCCTCCATTTCCGCATCTGTGTGTCTCACGCACGATACGGCCCCGCCGCAAATGCGCGTCACTGGTATTTTTCCATCGTATCGAAAACGGCAGCTCCGTCCGCCGTTTCCTAATACTTAGTTTCTCATTGCTTGCAGAAAATATGTAAAAACATCAAAAAGAAAATCCGATCCGGCGATACCGCCGGGACTTCCTCAGTCGTGCCTCTCCTCCTTACAGTCATATGTCTCGCAAAAACGAGCCGCAAACGACGGTTTCTCGCCCGCCGCATACAGGTGTGACGTATCACCAAGGCACCCTGCCCTGAAGCTTACAATTCCCTCCCTGCGCTCTTCCGTATAGACGACCGTCAGGGAAGATGGCGCTAAAACCGTGTGATGCCAGAGTATCATCGGCGATACTCCCATCAGATGGCTTAAGAGCACACACGCCGCTCCGAAGTGACAGAACAGCGCGATCGTATCACGGTTCGGCCTTTCCGCCCGGTAAATCCCATTCTCCCTCACGTAACCGTGCTTTGCAAGAAGCGTGTCAAAGCAGCCCGTCACCCAGCGATATTCCCGGCCGACATTGCCGTCGCGCATCACCTTTTGCTTATCCCAGAGATCCCGCCGGAAAAACTCTTCCTCACAGGTCCAGTCCTGCGGCAGCCAGTCCCATGCATTCTTTTCCTTCCCCGGCTGATCCGGCCTGTGAATCTGCGCCGAAAACTCCCGCAGCCACTCGCATACCTCCGCGGTCCGGTCCAGTTTTTTTAAAAGAGGAGACGCGGTATCCCTCGCCCTTCCCAGCGGAGATACATAAAAATCCGTGATTTCCTCCTTTATAAGACGTTCCGATAACAACTCCGCCTCTCTCCATCCCCTTGGCGTGAGGGAATCCCTCTCATAATCGGGATCCCCGTGCCGTATGACAAACAGACGCATAACAATTTCCACTCCTTTTCGTTTCCATTTTCCGCCTGCGGCGGGCTTTTGCTTTATAGGACGCAATTTCCTATAAAGCAAAAAGAGCAGGCATTTCATGCCTGCTCAGAAAAATAACCGCTTTCCCGGCCGCATCTGTCTTCGGAACATTCGCGCCCTGATTCCGTACAGGCATCATACAGGCCGCTGACTGCGCACATCTTATTCACAGTAGATAACAGTACAGTCCGGATGCAGCTTAAGCACAGTCGCCGGAATCTGCGGTGTGACCGGACCCGCAAACGCGTGCTCGATCAGCTTCGCTTTCGTTTCCCCCGATGCGATCAGAAGCACCTTCGCCGCGCGCATAATACTGCCGATCCCCATCGTAACGGCCTGTCTGGGCACTTCGTCCGGAGAATCAAAAAAACGCGCATTCGCCTGTATGGTGCTCTCCTCAAGGTCAACCAGATGTGTTCCCTCAATAAAACAGTCCGCCGGTTCGTTAAATCCGATGTGCCCGTTATTGCCGATTCCCAAAAGCTGTAAATCAATGCCGCCCAGTTTTTTGATGTTGGCGTCATACCACCCGCACTCCGCGACGAGATCTTCCGCTGTGCCGTTGGGCACATACGTATTTTCCTTCGCGATATTGACATGCGAAAACAGGTTGTCCTCCATAAAATACCGGTAGCTCTGCGGATCCGTCCCCTTAAGGCCGGCATACTCGTCAAGATTGACGGACCGGATCTCCGAAAAATCAAGCTTTCCGGCCTTGTACCAGTCCACCAGCCTCTGGTACGTGCCCACGGGTGAAGAACCCGTCGCCAGACCAAGCACAGCATCCGGCTTTAACTGCACCTGCGCTGCGATCAGCATCGCCGCGCGTTCACTCATTTCGTCATAATTCTTTACTTTAATCAGCCGCATATTTCCTTTCTCCTTCCTCTCTTTACAACATGGCAAAGCTTAAGATCGCGGTCCATCAGCACAAAATCCGCGTATCTGCCCGTCGCAATACTGCCGTGCGTTCCGTCGATTCCGATTGCCCTTGCCGGATTCTCCGTCGCACAGCGGACTGCGTCCGCCAGCGGAATCCCCGCATCCCGGACCGCATACCGCATGCAGTCAAACAGATTTGTGACGGATCCTGCAATCGCCCCGTCCACCGCAAGCGTGGCGAGGTTTCCCCGCACCGTAACCTCCTGGCCGCCCAGCGCATAAGTGCCGTCCGGCATTCCGGTCGCCATCATGCTGTCGCTGATCAGGAGGATACGGTCCGCCCCGAACATTTTAAATGTGGCGCGAATCACCGACGGGTGAATGTGCACACCGTCACAGATCAGCTCCGGCGTCACATCCTGCCTGTCACATGCCGCGCCGATCACGCCGGGCGCCCTGTGCGTAAGCGGCGGCATTGCATTGTAGAGATGCGTAACCTGCCTTGCACCGTGTTCAAACGCCTGGATAGCCGTATCATAATCCGCGGCCGTGTGTGCTACGGACACGCGCACCTGCCTTTTCACCTCATCGATAAAAGCAAGCGCTCCCGCTGTCTCGGGTGCAACGACGCAGATCCGGTAGAGGCCTCCCGCCGCTTCCTGCAGTCTCCGGAACATACCGACATCCGGCTCCCTCACATATGCAGGATTTTGTGCACCCTTTTTTGCCATTGAAACAAATGGCCCTTCCATATAGATCCCCGCAAGCTCCGCATATTGCGGCTCTTTTCCCTGCGTCCGGCAGCCGCTCTCCTTCCAGGCCTCCTCCTGTCTCCGGTAAAATGCCAGCGCCGCTTTTCCGATTCCGGTAAGCCTCTGCTCATCCAGCGTCATCGTTGCGGGATGGATCGTGGTAATCCCGTGTGACAGCTCATATGCCGCGATTTTCTCAATGGCTTCGATATTGCCGTCACAAAAATCCACTCCGTCGCAACCGTGAAAATGAAGGTCGATCAGCCCGGGAATGACATAACATCCCCTGGCGTCAAGCACTTCCCCGTCGTCGGACTCGTCCGCAAAATACATCCCTGCCGTGCAGACCGTCTCTTCTGTAAAACTTCCGTTTTTGTAAACCGCCCCGTTGATCACTTTCATACGTCACATTATCCTTTCTCCGCATTCCGGTTAAGATTAGTTTAATAGAAGCATCTACAAAAAGCAACAGGAATATAATCTTATAGAACAAAGAATCCGCCTCTGCCGGATTCTCCGCCTGCGGCGGGCTGCTTCTGCAACGCGATTCCCCTCCGACGCAGTGCGGTCCTGCCCGGAGGGCTTTTTATTTCATAGGAAATCCAGATACTTTAGTGCTTCACAGCAACAAGGTCTTTCCTATGAAAATCGAGTAGAGAAGATTTATCTTCCCTGCTCGCCGCGCGCCCCATGCGACGCTTTAGAGGCATACTTCCTCTGCATGGGGCTGCGCATATAAAAAACAGGTACTGATTTCTACAGTACCTGCCTCTCTTTCCTTATCCTATACACGTGATAAATATTCACCGGTCCGCGTGTCAATCTTGATCACATCGTTCTGATCGACAAACAGCGGCACGTACACAGTGGCCCCGGTCTCAACGATCGCCGGTTTTGTCGCTCCGGTCGCCGTATCCCCTTTAAATCCCGGTTCGGTCTCCGTGATGGCAAGCTCGACAAACAAAGGCGGCTCAACCGCAAACACGCTTCCGTTGTGGGAACACATCTTGACCATTTCATTCTCTTTGACAAACTTGAGCGCATCACCGATGTCCTCTTTCGCCAGCGCAATCTGATCATAAGTCTCAACATCCATAAAATAAAACAGATCCCCGTCTGCATAAAGATACTGATAATCCCGTCTGTCGATCCGCGCCTGCGGACACTTTTCAGTCGGACGGAACGTTTTCTCCACGACACCGCCGCTCTTGATATTTTTTAACTTTGTTCTTACGAACGCCGCTCCCTTTCCTGGTTTCACATGCTGAAATTCAATAATCTGAAAAATATTACCCTCTAACTCAATGGTAATACCATTTCTGAAATCTCCTGCTGAAATCATGTAAATTTCCTCCTTAAAATATGCCCGGATTCCGGACTCTGCGATCTGCTGCGATTCACGGTCCGTGAGCAGTAACTGTGATTTCTCTATTCTATAATAAATACCCGTACATTTCAAGACTTTTTTCGCGGCTTTCCGGCAGCGGCCGTCAGCGCTGCCTGCTCTCAATTTCATGAATCATATCGATGCGCGTCTGATGCTTTCCGCCCAGAAATTCCGCTTCCAGATATGCTTTCACAATATCCTTCGCAAGCTCCGTTCCCACAATTCTCGCTCCAAATGCGAGAATATTCGCATTGTTATGCTCCTTTACCAGCCTTGCCGTGGCCGGGTCCGAACAGACCGCCGCCCGGATTCCCTTCACCTTATTCGCCGCAATCGAAATGCCTGCGCCGGTGCCGCAGATGAGTATCCCGCAGTCGGCCTCTCCCGCCGCAACCGCCCGGGCCGCCTTCTCGCCGTATTCCGGATAATGACAGCTCTCTTCCGAATCCGTCCCCAGATTTATGACATCGTGCCCCAGCTCCCTTAAATAGTCCATCACCTGAAACTTCAGACCGACCGCAGCATGGTCATTTGCGATTATAATTTTCATTCGAATTTCCTTTCTGCTTTCCCTGCCGCCTCCTGTAAAAATACAGCACGATTTTTTCGAGATAACGCTTGAGCACAATCTGGATTTCTTCCTTCGGGTGAACCGGTTTTACCAGAATTGTACGGATTCCCAGCCGGTTTGCTCCGTAGACGTCCGTAAAAATCTGATCCCCGACAAACAGCGTATTTTTTCGGTCCGTCCCCATCCGCTCCATCGCCTGCCGGTAGCCTGCCGCCTTCGGCTTCCCCGCCTTGTGGATATAAGCCGCGTCCACGGCGTCGGCAAACATTTTCACTCTTGGCTCTTTGTTATTGGAGAGAAGCGTACAGCGATAGCCCAGCTCCCGCAGATGCAGAAACAACGCGCATGCACGCCCGTCTGCCGACGCACCGTGGGGGACCAGCGTATTATCGATATCAAAAATCACTGCCCGCCAGCCCTCGTCGTATAACTTCTCAAACGGGATTTCATAAGCGGAATCCAGATATTCTCCCGGATAAAATTTCTTCAGCATACTGTTTTAATTCCTTTATTTCACAAGATTTGAAATCTGTCTGAACTTCTCATTCCCCGCACTGCCTGTCAATTCAAACAACAGCGATTCCGATGTCGTGACAACAGCGCCTTCCGCGCGGGCACGCCAGACGGCTGTCTCCTTATCGCTCTGCTTCCTTGAGCTGACACAATCCTCCACAAGGATCGGCCGATAACCCGCGTGGATCAGATCGACCACAGTCTGCAGGACACAGATATGTGCCTCAATCCCGCATATAACCACATTCTTCTTCCCAAAGCTCTCCAGCTTCGTCCTTGCGGCCTCATCTCCATAGACGGAAAACGCTTTTTTGTCACAAAATTCTTCCGTCCCCGCCGCCTCTGTAATCTCCGGCACGTTTACGCCCAGTCCCTTCGCATACTGCGCCGTCATCATCACCGGAATGTCCAGAATCCGAAGTCCTTTCAGCAGTCTGACGGAACACTCCATCAGCCGCTCCTTTTCCGCCATCGTCGGCAGGATTTTCTCCTGATAATCCACGACGATACAGCATGTCTCCTCTGGCAATATCCTCATAAATTACATTCTCCTCTCTGTAAGCTGCACCAGTCTCCGGCTGCCGTCTGCTGCAGGTTCCCAAAACAAATCTTCCTGCCGGCAGCGCTAACCGAGATCGGTCAGTCTGCAGTACAACGCCTCATACTCCCCCGCCGACACCTGCCAGGAATAATTCTGACGCATCCCCCGGAGGATAATCCCATACCACGCCTTGCTGTTGCGTCGGAAAATCTCCATCGCATACCGGATCACGGAAAGAAACTCCTGCGCGTTATAATTGGCAAATGAGAACCCGGTCCCCGTCTGATCATACTCATTGTAAGGCTCTACCGTGTCTTTTAAACCTCCCGTCTCCCGCACAATCGGAACCGTACCGTAACGCATGCTGATCATCTGTGACAATCCGCACGGCTCAAACAGGGACGGCATTAAAAATGCGTCCGCGGAAGCATAGATCCGATGCGCCAGCTCGTCCGAAAAACCGATCGTGATGCGGACCTGCCCCGGATATTTCCCGGCAAAATGCCGCATCATATTCTCATAGCGCTCCTCCCCGGTTCCCAACGCGACAAACTGAACCTTCTCCGTGGAAAGCAGCTCATCTAAAACGGCCGCGATCAGATCGAACCCTTTCTGGTCTGTCATGCGCGAGACGATTCCCATCAGGAATACATCCTCTTCCACGGGCAGCCCCAGGTCCCGCTGAAGCGCCGCTTTATTCGCCGCCTTCCCTTCAGTGACATCCGTCTCATCATAATGCATCGGAAGATACGTGTCCATTCTCGGGTTATATTCCTCATAGTCAATCCCGTTCGGAATCCCGTACAGATCCTTCCTCCGCGCATTCATCAGGCCGTCCAGCCCTTCGCCGCCTTCCGGCGTCGTAATCTCATAGGCATATGTCCGGCTCACCGTCGTGACTGCGTCGGCGTAGACAACGCCGCCTTTCAGGTAATTAGCCTCCCCGTAGGATTCCAGCTTGTCCGAAGTAAATACCTGCTCCGGCAGACCAGTGATATCCATAACGGCAGGAAGCATCCAGCGCCCCTGGAATTTCAGATTGTGAATCGAAAAAACAGTCCGGATGCCGGAATAATAATTCTCATGTCCGTAAAGCGTGCGCAGAAATACCGGAATCAGCCCCGTCTGCCAGTCATGACAGTGAATGATATCCGGACGGAAATCCAGGTATGGAAGCGCCTCCAGGACAGCCTTGGAAAAAAAAGCAAACTTCTCCACATCCTCATGGATCTGGTTGTAGGGCTGATCCCCTGCAAAGTAAAACTCATTGTCCACAAAGTAGTAAGTAATCCCCTCCCACTGCGCCGTGAAAATTCCGGCGTACTGTCTGCGCCAGCTCAGATTCACATAAAGATGGCACAAAAAATGAAGCGGTTCCTTCCACCTGGGATCCATACAGAGATATTTCGGCAGAATCACACGCACATCAAAATGTTCTCTGTCAAAATACCCGGGCAGCGACCCGGCCACATCGGCAAGCCCGCCGGTTTTGATAAAAGGCTCCGCTTCCGAAGCGGCAAAAAGTATTTTTTTCATGTCTT
>CANDFU010000053.1 GCA_947384095.1 uncultured Roseburia sp.
GATCTGCTCCAGAACCCGACCGAAATCCTCGTGGACGAGGACGGCTGTGTCAGAGGAGCGCGTGTCATCAGAATGGAGCTGGGCGAGCCGGACGAATCCGGAAGAAGGAGCCCGGTGGAGATCCCCGGCTCGGAATATGAGATTGAAGCGGATACGGTGATTATGTCGCTGGGGACGTCGCCCAACCCGCTGATTTCCTCCACAACGAGCGGGCTTGAGACCAACCGCAGAAAGTGTATCGTGGCGTCGGAGGAAGACGGCGCGACCTCAAAAGCCGGCGTGTTTGCCGGAGGCGATGCCGTGACCGGGGCGGCGACCGTGATACTCGCGATGGGGGCCGGGAAAGCGGCCGCAAAGGGAATCGATGAATATATAAGGAAAAAATAAAACATCTGGAAGGCCGGACTTTTTTGGGCGGCCTTCCTTTTTCCTAATCTGAAAGAATTGAGGGGGAGATCAGATGCTCGAACAGTCCTATTATGAAAAAACGGACGAAATCATTGCGGGACACGGGACGAAAAAGGAGTCCCTGATCCCTGTGATACAGGATATCCAGGCACAGTTTCATTATCTTCCGCCGGAGCTGCTTGGCTATGTGGCAGGAAAGCTTGGCATAGGAGAGGCAAAGGCGTACAGTGTGGCCACCTTTTATGAGAATTTTTCCTTTGAGCCAAAAGGAAAATATATTATCCGGGTGTGCGACGGGACGGCCTGTCATGTGCGGCGGTCGACGGCGATTTTAGAGCGCTTAAGGGAGGAGCTCGGGCTTGACGCGGAACGGCATACGACGGAGGATATGCTCTTTACGCTGGAGACGGTGTCCTGTCTTGGCGCCTGCGGTCTGGCGCCTGCGCTGACCGTCAATGATAAGGTATATCCCGCCATGACGCCGGAATCGGTGTCGGAGCTGATTAATAACCTGGCGCAGGACCGGCCTGCAGCGGAAAGGACAGAAAATACATGAAAATAGCTTCCAGAGACGATTTGAAACAGGCGCGCAGTCTGGCGGCCGGGACGATGGCGGAACAGACGAAACGTATTTTGGTCTGTGCAGGGACGGGCTGTCTTGCCGGAGGGTCGCAGCAGATTTACGAGCGGCTTGCAGAACTGGCGGAAGGAAAGGACGGTATTTCCGTGGAATTTGGGCCGGAGATCGCCCATGTGGGCGTAAAGCGGAGCGGCTGCCACGGTTTCTGCGAGATGGGGCCGCTGGTGCGCATCGAACCGATGAATTATCTGTATATAAAGGTAAAGGAAGAGGACTGCGACGAGATTTTTGAGGAGACGGTTTTAAACGGCCGGCCGGTGGAGCGGCTTTTGTATGAGCTTGACGGTGTGCGCTACCGGGAACAGGAAAAAATACCGTTTTACGCAAAGCAGACGAGACAGGTCTTAAAAAACTGCGGCCATATCGACGCCGAAAATCTGGCGGAATATCTGGCCGTGGGGGGATACCGGGCGCTGGAGACGGCGCTGTTTGAGATGATGCCGCAGGAAGTTGTGGAAGTCATAACAAAATCGGAACTGCGCTGCCGCGGCGGCGGTGGTTTTTCGACCGGATACAAGTGGAGGCAGGTGGCCGGACAGAAGGAGACGGTCCGCTATGTGGTCTGCAACGGCGACGAGGGAGATCCGGGTGCGTTTATGGACCGGAGTGTGATGGAGGGTGATCCACACAAAATGCTTGAGGGAATGATGATCGCGGGATATGCGGTGGGCGCGAAGGAGGGATATATCTACGTGCGCGCGGAGTATCCGCTTGCCATAAAGCGTCTTCGGACCGCGATTGCCCAGGCGGAGGAAGCAGGGCTTCTGGGGGATGACATTATGAGTTCCGGCTTTGGATTTCGCATACACATCAACCGCGGGGCGGGCGCCTTTGTCTGCGGGGAGGGGAGCGCTCTGACCGCGTCGATCGAGGGAGAACGCGGCATGCCGCGGACAAAGCCGCCGCGGACGGTGGAGCAGGGACTGTTCGGGAAGCCGACCGTCTTAAACAATGTCGAGACTTATGCGAATGTCCCGCTGATCATTGAAAACGGAGCGGACTGGTATCACAGACTTGGGACAGAGCACAGTCCGGGCACAAAGGCATTTGCGCTGACAGGGAGCGTCCGGAATACGGGATTGATCGAAGTGCCGATGGGGACGACGCTCGGCGAGATTGTCTTCGGGGTCGGAGGCGGGGTCAAAGGCGATGCGCCTTTTAAGGCGGTACAGATCGGGGGGCCCTCGGGCGGATGTCTTGTCACCAGCGACCTGAATGTAAAGCTGGATTTTGACTCTTTAAAAGAGCTTGGCGCGATGATCGGTTCCGGCGGTCTCGTCGTGATGGATGAAAATACCTGTATGGTCGAAGTGGCGCGTTTTTTTATGAACTTTACGCAGAACGAGAGCTGTGGAAAATGTGTTCCATGCAGAGAGGGAACCAGAAGAATGCTTGAGATCCTGGAGGATATCGTGGCGGGAAGGGGTACGATGGAGCAGCTGGACCTTCTGCAGGAGCTGGGGGAGGCCATATCCGATACGGCGCTCTGCGGGCTTGGAAAAAGCGCGGCGCTTCCGGTGCTGAGTACCTTAAAAAATTTCAGGCAGGAATATCTCGATCATGTGGTGGATAAGCGCTGCCGCACCGGAAACTGCAAGGCGCTGCGCCGCTTTGCCATCGATCCGCAGAAGTGCAGAGGGTGTTCAAAGTGTGCGCGAAACTGTCCGGCGGGCGCGATTACCGGAAAAATAAAAGAACCGTTTTCCGTCGATGCCGCAAAGTGTATACAATGCGGCGCATGTGTGGAACAGTGTGCATTCGGCGCGGTTTACGTGGAAAACTAAGACTGGTCTGGAGGGAAAAATGGATTATATAACAATTGATTCAAAATGTGTTCCGATCGAGGGCGAAAAGAATGTGCTGTCGTTGATCCGGAAAGCGGGAATAGACCTGCCGACATTCTGCTATCACTCTGAGCTTTCCGTGTACGGCGCCTGCCGGATGTGTGTGGTGGAGGACGACCGGGGCAGGATTTTCGCGTCCTGTTCGGAACAGCCGCGGCCCGGCATGGTCATATATACAAACACAAAAAAAATCCAGCGTTACCGGAAGCTGATCATCGAGCTTTTATTGTCGTCCCACTGCAGGGACTGTACGGTCTGCCACAAGAACGGGATGTGTGAGCTGCAGTCCCTTGCCTACCGCGTTGGGGTACATGCGGTCCGGTTTCCCGACAATCGCAGGAAAAAGCCGCTTGACATGAGTTCGCCCAGCATTGTGCGCGATCCGAACAAATGTATTCTCTGCGGGGACTGCGTGCGTACCTGCGATGAGATACAGGGGGTGGGTGCGATTGATTTTGCCCACCGGGGAGCGCGGATGGAAGTGACGCCCGCGTTTGACAGGAAGCTCTCGGAGACGGACTGTGTCGGCTGCGGCCAGTGCGCGTCGGTCTGTCCGACGGCGGCCATCTCCATCCGCACCAATGTCACGCAGGTATGGAATGCGATTTACGATAAAAATGTGCGTGTCGTCGCGCAGGTTGCGCCTGCGGTGCGTCTGGCCGTCGGGGATCATTTCGGGATTCCGAAGGGAGAAAATTCATTTGGAAAGCTGGTGGAGGCTCTGCGCATTATGGGCTTTGACGAGGTCTATGACACCAATTTTGCCGCGGACCTGACTGTGATGGAGGAGGCGGAGGAGTTTTTAGACCGGCTCTCAAAGGGGGAAAAGCTCCCGCTCTTCACTTCCTGCTGCCCCGGATGGGTCCGGTTCTGCGAGAAGAAATATCCGGAATTTGCCGCAAATATTTCCACCTGCCGTTCTCCGCAGGGGATGTTTTCCGCTGTGATCAAGGAATATTGTGCCGAAAAAGACAGGGAAGACGGGAGGCGGACCGTTGTGGTGTCCATTATGCCCTGCACCGCAAAAAAAGGAGAAATACTAAGGCCGGACAATTTTACGGACGGCAGGCAGGACACGGATTTTGTGCTGACGACCGTCGAGATGATCCGCATGATCAAACAGGTGGGAATCCAGTTTGAGAAGCTTGGCGGCGAGGCGGCAGATATGCCGTTTTCAATAGCTTCGGGAGGCGGCGCTATTTTCGGCGTTACGGGCGGCGTCACGGAGGCGGTTTTAAGGCGTCTGTCAGCGGAGAAAAATTATAAGGCGCTGGACGCGATCCGTTTTACCGGAGTCCGCGGCGAGGACGGCATCAGGGAAGCGGTGGTTACATTGGGGGAACGTGAGGTCAGAATCGCCGTTGTGCACGGGCTTGCGAATGCGGGGCGCCTGCTTACCGCGATAAAAAGCGGTGAGAAATCATATGATTTTGTGGAAGTCATGGCGTGCCGGAGGGGATGTATCATGGGAGGCGGACAGCCCGCGCAGGCGGGGCCGAGAACCAGGAAAGGGAGAATGGAGGGAATCTACAAAGTGGACGCAGCCTCCAATATCCGCTTTCCCGATGAAAATCCGGCCGTAAAACAGCTCTGTGAGGGGCTTCTGGCCGGCAAGAGGCATAAGCTTTTACACAGGGCCTTTACGGATGGCGGCGCCGGAAAAACTGGCGGGGGAGTTTAATAGCCGAGTTCTTCCCCGATCAGGATAACTTTGATCCGGCCGGGGATACCGCTTCTCCTTGTGATGACGACCTGATTGCAGATGCAGTCCGGCGAAATGCAGTCGGCGCATACGCCGGTCGCCGCGCAGGGGGTGTTCCTGCCAAGGCGTCTGCAGTTCATCGGGGTGGCGGTGTTGTGTACCCGGCTTACGGCCTCTTCGACAGAAGGGACGACTTTGTTCATGCCGGCCATGATAACGACATTTCTGGGGCCGTAGATCAGTGCGGCGACGCGGTTTCCGGTTCCGTCGATATTGACAAGCTCTCCGCCGGCAGTGATGGCGTTTGCGCTCATAAAATAAAAATCGGCGGAAAGGGCGTCGTGGTAGATCCGGCTCGTCTCTTCCGGGGTGGAGACTTTTGCGCGGTCGAGCAGACGGATATTCGGGTCGTGGCGCAGCGCCGTGAGCATGCCGATGTCGGTTAAGGTCATGGAACCGCCAAACGAGACCAGGCAGCCCGGTGTCAGGAAGGAGAAGGCTTTTTTCTCAGCCTCTTCGACGTTGGCGCAGTACCATGCCTCGATCTGGCGTTTTTTCAGATTCGCGATTACGGTATCCGCGAGAGTTTCGTAGTGCATCTGTTTTGGATTCATGTGCTGCCTCCTTTCGATTTCATAAAATTATTATACGGGAAGACTCGTATTATTTCAATAAGAGGAGAGTTATGAGTGGAAATTTAAAGAAAATGTTGTCTTATTACAAACCCTATCGGGCTGTTTTCTGGGCGGATATGTTTTTTGCCGCAGTCTCGGCGGCAATCGCCCTTGCGCTTCCTCTGGTCATCCGCTATGTAACGTCTACGCTTCTCTATCTTAACCCGGCGGAGATCTGGCGCCAGACCGGCGTCATTGCCATCGTCCTGTTTGCCATGGTTGCGCTGGACTGTTACAGTAAATTTTTTATTTCCAATTACGGCCACGTGATGGGGGCGAAGATCGAGTATGATATGCGCGCGGAGATCTTTGGCCATTTCCAGAAACTGTCGTTTACGTTTTATGACAACCAGAAAGTCGGCCAGCTGATGTCGCGCATCACAAACGATCTGTTTGACATCACGGAGCTGATGCACCATGGGCCGGAAAATCTGATTTTATCCGTCTTAAAAATCTCGGGGGCGTTTGTGATTCTTGTGGGCATCAGCCCGATGCTGGCGCTGGCCGCCTTTGCCGTGCTTCCGCTGATGTTTGTCTATGCGTATTTTCTGAACGGGAAGATGCGCAGGGCGTTTAAGCAGAACCGTGTCCGCATTGCGGAGATCAATGCCAGGATTGAGGATAATCTTTCGGGGATCCGCGTCGTCAAATCCTTTGCGAACGAGGGGATAGAAAACGAAAAATTCAGGGAAGGAAACGCGGGATTCCTCTCTGCAAAAAAGAACAGTTATCATTATATGGGAAGTTTTCACGCGGGCCTTGGGGCATTTACGACGCTCATCCAGGTCAATGTGATCCTTGCGGGCGTGTATCTGATCATGCGGGGAAGTGTGGACGTCAGTGATCTTGTCACATTTCTCCTGTATATCAGCGTATTTACCGACCCGGTGCGGACGCTGATTGATTTCACGGAACAGTTTCAGAACGGCTATACGGGGTTCGAGCGCTTTTGTGAGATCATGGCCATCGAACCGGATATAGACGACCGGCCGGACGCCGTGGAGTTAAGAGATGTGAGGGGAGACATCACGTTTGAAAATGTGTCCTTCCAATATGAAGAAAATACGGAGACGGTGTTAAATCACATCAATTTACATGTATCGGCAGGTTCCTATATGGCGCTGGTGGGTTCTTCGGGCGCCGGAAAGAGCACGCTCTGTTCCCTGATTCCGCGGTTTTACGATGTGACGGGCGGGGCGGTAAAGATTGACGGCAGGGATATCCGTAGTCTGAAGCTGAAAAGCCTGCGGGATCATATCGGGATCGTGCAGCAGGACGTCTATCTGTTTGTCGGCACGGTATACGACAATATCCGTTACGGACGGCCGGACGCCACGCGCGAAGAGGTGACAGAGGCGGCGAAGAATGCCAACGCGCACGAGTTTATCCTCTCGCTTCCGAACGGGTATGATACGGATATCGGACAGCGGGGGATCAAACTGTCCGGCGGCCAGAAGCAGCGCCTTTCCATCGCGCGTGTTTTCCTTAAAAATCCGCCGATCCTGATTTTTGACGAGGCGACGTCTGCGCTTGACAACGAGAGCGAGAAAGTCGTGCAGGATTCGCTGGAAAAGCTGGCCAGAAACAGGACGACATTTGTGATTGCGCATCGTCTTTCGACGATAAAAAATGCACAGAAGATTCTCGTGCTCACGGACGAAGGCATTGAGGAAGAAGGGACGCACGAAGAGCTGCTTGCCAGAAAGGGAATCTATGAAAAGCTGTATACGATGCAGTTTCACAAATAAAAAGAGGAGGCGATATCAATGCGCATGTACGATCTGATTCTGAAAAAGAAAAAGGGGGAGGAGCTCACCACGGAGGAAATCCGGTATATGGTATCCGGTTTTACCGACGGGACGATTCCGGATTATCAGATGTCGGCGATGACGATGGCCATCTGTTTTCGGGGAATGAGCAGAAAGGAGACGGTGGATCTGACGCTGGCGATGCGGGACAGCGGGGATGTTCTCGATCTTACCGGTATTCGCGGGGTAAAGGTTGATAAGCACAGCACGGGGGGCGTGGGAGATAAGACGTCGCTCGCGCTGACGCCGATTGTCGCGGCTCTTGGCGTTCCGGTTGCAAAGATGTCCGGCCGGGGTCTGGGCCATACGGGGGGAACCATCGATAAGCTGGAGTGTTTTCCGGGATTTACGACAGGGATTTCGGAGGAAATGTTTCTTGAAAATGTCAACCGGATCGGAATCGCGATTGCAGGGCAGACGGCAAATCTGGCTCCCGCGGATAAAAAACTGTATGCACTGCGGGATGTGACGGGAACCGTGGATCAGCTGTCCCTGATCGCAAGCTCGATTATGAGCAAAAAACTGGCGTCGGGCAGCGATGCGATCGTGCTGGACGTAAAAACCGGAAACGGGGCGTTTATGAAAAAAATGGAGGATGCCGTCGCTCTGGCAGAGGCCATGGTGTCCATCGGGACGATGGCAGGAAAGAAGACATATGCCGTGATCACGGATATGGATCAGCCGCTCGGCCTGGCCGTCGGCAACTCACTGGAGGTCATGGAAGCGCTTGAACTGTTAAAAGGCGGCGGGCCGGAGGACTTTAAGCAGGTTGTCTTCGCGCTCGGTTCCCTGATGCTTATGGCGGCCGGGCGTGCGGCGGACGAGGCGGAAGCCGTTTCGCTGATGGAGGGAGTGATTGCGGACGGTTCGGCGCTGCGCAAATTTGCAGAATTTATCGAGGCACAGGGCGGGGATCCGGCTTATGTCTACGATGTATCGCTTCTGCCGCTGGCGGCGGATACCGTTCCGGTAATCGCAGAGGCAGACGGCTATGTGCACCGGATTCTGGCGGAGGAAATCGGGACGGCCTGTATGGCCCTGGGCGGCGGACGGGAGACAAAGGAGAGTGCGATCGACCTGTCGGTTGGCATCCTCTTAAAGAAAAAGAACGGCGATGCGGTGCGCGCCGGCGAGACGCTGGCCGTGATTTACGGAAATGACGCCGCAAAGGAGGAGGCGGCGCGCAGAAAAATCCTGAACGCCTACCAGATCGGGTGGGAGAAGAGGGAAAAGGGCCCGGTGATTCACAGATATATCCGGTAAAGGGAAAAACAGAGCCGGATGTGACGGCAGGATCTGACATTCTGCGTCCAGAACGCCGGGGCGCGCAGGATTATCATGAATAAGACTCCGCAAAATTTCATATAGTTATATATGAAAAGAAATCAGAGATATTCACTTCACAATACACCGGCGCGGCCTGACGCCGCGCCCGCAGACGATATTTCGTTCCGCGAAAAAATGGTAAACAGCCTGGAGCTTCCCAAGGATCTGATGCTTGGGGCCGCCATTCTGACCGTGACAGGGAGAAGGGAGGCACTGATTGCTAATTATAAAGGGATCCTGGAATAAGATCGGAAGAGCACACGTCTGAACTCCAGTCACCTCTCGTCATCT